>SKKR01000507.1 GCA_007123655.1 Thermomicrobiaceae bacterium | reverse complement strand
TGATACGGGGGGATAAGCGTCACCTTTCGACAACGATCTGACGGAACCTGGGAAGCAGCAGAACCTCCTATGAACGTCGCTTTCTGAACCGGGAAGCGCGTCATCTCAATGCAACTCGGCAACGCGAACTACACGCCCGTGCAGTTCTGGAACGTTTCCGCAACATTCCGAACAGATTCGTCGCGGCCCCAGCACCAGGGTTCGCCTACGCTGAGTCCAGACGGCAACGTCAAATGCGGAACCTGATTTGGCCTCAACGTATGCATTGAATTGCAGGTGATTCCCATGCCAAGGTGGTTATTCGCGCTTTTGCTCCTGCTCCAGACGCACTTCGTGGCATCGTTCCTCGTCCCACTGGACGCCGAAGCACAACGAACGTTCGGTGGTCTGCTTCGCTGGGCCTGGCCCTGGAGCCAGGGAGACAGCGGGCCTCTGGGGGAAGTCACGGTTGATTCCGGTGTCCCGTTCGCCGGGTTGATAATCGCGATGGCGGGGGGTCTCGCGCTTGTGATGGCCGCGATGTCCGTCATGGGTATCTGGGTACCGCACGCCTGGTGGCGCGCCCTGACGATGACCGGACTGATCCTCTCGGTGGTTCTGATGGTTCTGTTCCTCGGCTTGACAAAGGTTCTTCCGATCGCGGTTGGCCTGTTCCTGATCTGGTACACGGTGAACAACTGGGCGGCGACGGCCTGGGAACCTGCGCCGGCCGAGTAATCCGGCAGAGCAGGAACAGGTATCCACGGGAATGCAGGCTCGCCGAGGTGCGCTGAACGTGACACCTCGGCAACTGCTTTGCTGTTGCTTTCGGTTCGCAGGTTCACACCAGTTGCTACTCGTACCGCAACGCTTGAGCGATCGGCACCCGGGCCGCTTGCCGGGCCGGGATGTAGGCCATTAGCAGGGATGCCGCCAAGGCGATCGCGGCGAAGAGAAGGACGATGCCCCACGGGATTATGAACTCGAACGTGGCGGGGTCGATGAAGTCCTCAAAGGTCATCAACTGGTAACTCAACCACAAAGCCAGCACAGTGCCGGAGATCACACCGAGCACCGTGATCATGGTCGATTCAACCAGGAAACTTGCGGCGATCATTTTCCGGCTGTAACCGATCGCCCGAAGCATTCCGATCTGCTGTCGTCGCTCGAGGACCGACCGGAACGCGACGACCCCGAGCGCGGCAATGCCGACGACCAGCCCGAGCGCCATGAATCCTTCCAGCAGGTAGAGGAAGCCCCGGCTTATCGCCATTTGTTCGTCGATGAGATCCCGGAGCGCATCCGTCTGAACGCCGAAGGTGACCAGGGCGGTACCGATCTCGTCCGCCAGTCTGGTGTTGTCCACGCCTTCGCCAGTCTGGAGAAGATGCGCGAAGCCGGCCGGGCTTGGATATATCCGGTCAAAGGTCGTCTCCGACATGAGTACGCCGTTGATGACCATGACACTCTGGTCGATGACCCCAATGACCGTGAGTTCATGGACCGCGCCGTCTGGGCCCGCGATCTCGATCAAGGCCGGCTCCATCGTCCGGTCCATCTGATGGACGCCTTCCAGCCTGAAGTCCCCCATGCCGATACCTGCTTGAAATCCCACCATTTCCACGCCGAAGCCATCGATCAGCACGAGACGCGGGTTGTCGCGCACCGCCTGCCAGACCTCGTCGTCAGTGGCAAAGCCCTCAGCGCGGGTTTGCAGCGGCATCTCGGTCGCTTCAATGAAGGGCTCATCGGCGCCGCGAATGTTGTAGGTGCTCCACTCCCCGGCTCCGGCCATCCGGATCCGGGTTTGTGCGTAGCCGACCATCGACAGACGCCCGGTTACCTCGATCTGAGCCGGATCGATACCTCGCTCGGTCAGTTCGGAATCGAGGTCCTGGATCGGGTTCATGGGTCCCTGGATAGCCTGGATGTCCCAGCCACCACTGGCTCCCTCACCGGCGAAAATCTGGTCGAAGTTCGTGTCAATCGTGGCGATAGTGACCAGCGAGAAAATGATGAGGCTGAAGAGCGAGATTGTGATTCCCGTCCGGAGTTTGTTCGCGAGGGGATAGGCGACGGCGGTCTTCACCGCGGGTAACCAGCGACTGAAACCTCTGCCGAGCAAGCCGACCGCGTTGGTCAGGATGGTCGCATTCCAGACAATCAGCACCGTGGCGGCCGCGATCATCATGATGCCGGAGATGAAGAGCATCTCCATGTCCCCATCCAAGCCGGCCGGTTCGATCCGCGCGGACCACTCCCAGGGCAGTACCCAGTAGGCGAGGACCAGTCCGGCAGCGATCGAGTAGAGGGGACGCGGCGGTACTCCGAAACGCCGGAGAATGGCCGCAATGCTCAGCGGTATGAGGGAGATCCCAAGCGAGTAGAGCGCCTGACTGCCGCCCTCGGCGCCGCCCCACAGCATCAACGCCCCGAGGACAACGCCCAGCGCCCCGAAGATGAGTACCTTTCGGCTCTCTCGTTCCCGGGTCGTTTCGGGGACATCGCGAATGGCCGAGACAATGTTCAGCTTGCTGACGCGCCAGGACGAAATCACGATGGTGATGAAGGTCACTGTCACGCCGAGTGTGTAGGCGACGACCAGGCTCTGCCATGACCAGGCAGGCTCGATCGCAATGAACTCACCGAGCAGCCGGGCAATAACACCCGCCATGATCCAGGCCACGCCGACACCGAGCGCCGCCCCGACTGCCGCCGCAGCAAGATCATAGGTGAGTCCTTCGGCCAGATACATCTGGGCCAGTTGTCGGCGCTTCATGCCAACCGCACGGGCCATCCCCATCTCCGGCTTGCGCTCGGACGCCAGCATGACGAAGATGAGGAAGATCAGCAGCACCCCGGCGGCAATCGAAAACATGCCCAGGATCACGAACATGGACATAAACATGTCACCGCCGAGATCGGCCTCCTCCAGCATGTCCTGCTTCACCGGCCGCGGCTCGAACTGCGTTCCGGCCAGGGCGGTCGTCAGTGCCGACATCGCATCGTCGGTTCGTTCAGCACCAGTGACTTCGTCGCCCCGGTTGGTCACTACGATGGACGTCAGCTGGTCCGTATGTCCAATTAGCTTCTGGGCAAACGGTAGCGGTACAGCGAGGCCGCCGGGCATGCCGGAGGCGTGCACTCCGGTAAGGAACGAATCAGGCGCCACGGCGTGAACCGTCAACTCGTGCGGCTGGTTATCCACGAAAATGACGAAGTCATCGCCCTGGACGAGGGCAAGGCCGTCGGCGAGTTTCTCACTCAATACCGCCTCGCCGTCCGCGAGGACCGCCAGGTCGATGGCATGCCCCTCGAGATCACTTAATCCGCCGAACGCTTCCACTGCATCCGGTTCGAGGCCGGTTAGTGTCGTGACCGGTTCGGCCTGTCCGGTTTCCGCGACGACCGCCGGAACAGAACCGGTAACGACGCCCATCACCCCGTCGATGGCTTCCACCTCGGCAACCGCCGCGCGCAGGTCAGCGAGCAGGGTCTGGGGAAGACTCGTCCCGGTCTCCGATATCTCTCCCGGACCGGCCGCTGTCCCCGCCGTCGCCTCTTCGCCCGCAACGACGATCGTCTGGTCCACGTGGCCAAGGTAGGTATAGGCCTCAGAACGGAAGCTGTGCTTCATCGTGTCCCCGGTGGTCAACGCCGCCGCGATGATTAGCGTGCTCAGCATCAAGCCGAGAACAATCAACACGGTCTGCGCGGGTCGACGAGGGATGTTTCGCACTCCCATCCGGAAGATCACCCGATTGCGGATCAGAATGTAGGCTCCAGCCGCGAGACAGATACCGAAGACGATCAACAGGGTAGTCATGATCGATGTCATCGGTATCCCGAATATGCTGTCCATCAGTTAGCTCCTGGTTTCGCGGGTTCAGTCCAGGTGGACCAGGCCCGAATCGATGATGCGCCCGTCATGCATACGGATGATCCGGTCGCAGGTCGCTCCGATATCTGGATCGTGCGTCACGAGCACGAATGTCTGTTGATTGGTTCGGTTCAGCGTCCGCATCAAGGTCATGATCTCCGCGGCGTTCGCACTGTCGAGATCGCCAGTCGGTTCGTCGCCCCAGACGATCGCGGGTTCGTTGACCAGGGCCCGTGCGATGGTCACGCGTTGCCGCTGGCCACCGGACAGTTCGGCCGGCCTGTGGGTCTCCCAGCCATTGAGCCCGACCCGTTCGAGCGTCTCAATCGAGCGCTGCCGGGCCTCACCTGACCGGACGCCGCTCACCAACAACGGCAACTCCACGTTCTCCACGGCATTGAGCACCGGCAGGAGGTTGTAGAACTGGAAAATGAAGCCCATCTCGCGGGCACGGAACTCGGTGCGCTTGTTGTCCGAGAGCTTCGAGAGATCCGTGCCGGCGATGAAGATCTCGCCGCTGTCAATGGTGTCAAGACCCGAAAGGCAGTTGAGCAGCGTTGTCTTACCGCAGCCGGACGGGCCCATGATGGCGACCATTTCCCCCTTTCGGACGGCAAAGTTGACATCCCTTAAGGCCTCGACGCGGACGGGACCCATCTCGAAGGTCTTGTTGATCCCTCTTGCCTCGATTATCTGCTCGTCGGTGAGTGATCCGGTGACGGGTACGTGTTGAACTGTTGTTGTCATAACGCTGCTCCCTGGCCGTTGACGCGCACGTGAATCGGAG
>SKKR01000542.1 GCA_007123655.1 Thermomicrobiaceae bacterium | reverse complement strand
TGCCACGCCTGAATCTGTAACGGTTCGCTATCCGCCAGCAGTCCGTCGAAATCGAAGACGACGGCGTCGATCCCCTTGGGTTCCAATCGCTCTCCCCTACCCTCGCTGGTGCAAGCGGACGTAGAGACCCGCACGTTGCATCGCCACTTCATACAGGCTCGGTGCGGCGACCAGGATGTACGCCCGGCCGGCAAGCCCCTCGACCAGATCGAGCGGTAACTGGGACGCCCCAGCGTGCGCACCGGCGAGCGCTCCGGCCATCGCTGCCACGGTGTCCGCGTCCCCGCCTGCGTTGACTCCAAGCTCAACCGCTCGCCGGAACTCGCCGCCCGCCGCGACTGCGCAATAGAACGCCGACGCCACGGACTCCGCCACGTACCCGGACGTTCCGATTCGCTGGAGCTCCGCGATGTGCCGTTCCCGGTCTTCATCACTCCGGACATGCATGGCGGCAATACGCAGGCGCCGGGCAACGTTGTCTTCGTCGATGAAGGAACAGACCTCATCAATAAGCACATCAAGCGGGACGGTCCCGGATGCTAGAAGCCTGACACCGTAGGCGACGGCGATCGCCCCGTTGATCGCCTCCGGGTTCGAGTGCGTGATCAATCCGGCCCGCATGACCTCCCGGACAAAAACCTCCGGATTGAAGCGTCCCGCGCTGTGCACCAGCCCGACCGGAGCGATCCGCATCGCGACGCCATTGCCGGCGGCGTTCTCCCCGCCAGTTCCTGCCTGGAAGTCGCCCGTCTCATCCGCCCGCATCAGCGATGTGATGGTCGTCCGGCCCATGAATCGCCGGCTGTCCGAGTGATAGAGGCGGAGAAAACGCATGCCGGTGTTTTCCGGATCGACCAGCCCACCTGTGCTTACCAGACTTTCCACGTGGCAGAGCATCATCTCGGTGTCATCAGTGATCTCGCCGGCAGCTTCGATCTCGCGGCCATCCGGGGCAACCCGCGGGTGATACGTGTCAATCCAGCCATATCGCTCCCGAACCGCGTCCGGATCCCAGCCTTCAACCGGCATGCCGAGCGCGTCCCCGATTGCCAGTCCGAGCAGGCATCCGAGGAACCGGTCTGATAGATCGTGGCGAGGAGCAAAGACCTCATCGCTCATTGATCGGGTCTTTCTGTGCAGTCGGAGCGTCAAGATCGTGCACGCAATCGGGTGATCTCCGTCAGTCCGGGAACTGCACCCGTCGACCGAACGATTAAACCACGCGACAGTGGAGCGTCACGCCATTTTTGAGGTAGCGGATGCAAAACCGGTTGTCAAGTGGTCATCCATCCGCAATACTCAAGATGAATAGCGTACGTCGCTTCTCCGACCGACAGCCGAAAGGGAGCGAATCGGTGAATCTTCTCAATGCGCTCGAACGGGTACGATACCGGCTCAATGAGAACGATGCGCGCCCGGAGACGCTGAAACTGGTCGATTCGATTGCCAGAAAAGCATCCACCCCCGGCGCGGATCATGCGCAGGTTAACTCAGTAACGGATCTCGTGCGGCGACTTATGCGCACGCCGGTTGCGAATCAGAACGTCGGCGTCTACGACGATCTTGCGGTTCTCGAAGAGCAGCTTGAATCCGAGACGGCCGCGTTTATCGAGAAGAAGGCAGAGGACGAATCTCGACCAATGCCCAAGAGTCGAAAACATTACAAGCAACTCAAGGAAAAGGAGCAGCGAGAGAAAGACGCCGAGGACCCGTCTCGCGCGACCTGACCATCGTTCATTAGGTAGAAAGCACGTCCACCGATTATGAAACACGATTCGCATCTCAGACCCGAGCAGTTCGATAAAGTGGCCGTCTTTTTCGATATGTCTAACCTGTACTTCGCCGCTCGCGATCTCGGCATTCGAATCGACTACACCAGACTCCTCGAGTTTCTGTTGAACGGCCGCCGGCTGCACCGGGCGTATGCGTACATGGCGGTTGCGCCGGACGACGCCGGTGCTATCCCGTTCCTCACCTGGCTCAGGCGCAACGGTTTCCGCGTCATCACCAAGCCCCTCAAGCGATTCAGCGACGGAACAACCAAAGGCGATCTGGACATGGAACTCGCGGTCGATCTGCTGACCCAGGTCCAGCATATTGACGTGGCCGTCGTGGTAAGCGGTGACGGGGACTTCACCTACCTCGTTGACCGTGCCCAGCGCCTCGGGCTTCGGGTCGAAATCGCGTCGACACCCCGCTATACCGCGATCGAACTGATGGAGATCGCCGATCGGTACATTGACCTGGAGGCCAGCCTCCGGCTCTTTGCCCTGGAACGGGGACACGCCGGACCCCCGGACCACGCGATTCACGATCCGTTCGAGAAATCCTAGCTCGCGTAGACTTCCAATCAGAAACGATGAGCGACAATCAGTCGTGAGAAGGGTGAGGTGACAATGTCCCTGAACGAAGGCGTGCGCCAGCGCCAGCAACCGCTGCTCGATTCCCTGGAACAGATTGTTCGGTTCGAAACGCCCAGCACGGACAAGGCTGCCGTGGACAGGCTCGTCTCGCATCTTCGCGAGCAGTGTTCCCGGCTCGGCGGGACCGTCGAGGAGCACCCGCAATCGGACTGGGGTGACCTGAGCGTTGTCTCCTGGCCCGGCAGTCAAGACAGCGATGGCCAGATGCTCATCATGACGCACATCGATACCGTCTGGCCGGTCGGTACCATCGAGCGGCTGCCCTGGTCGGTTGACGGAGACATCGCCCGCGGGCCCGGCGTATTCGACATGAAAGCCAGTGTGGCGATGATGCTGGAAGCAATCCGACTCATCCAGGAGAAGCAGCTGATCCACCGCCCGATCAAGTGGCTGATCAACACCGAGGAGGAGATGGGTAGCCCCGTCTCCCGCTCTCTCATTGAAGAACTTGCCCGGGAGAGCGAGATCGTCCTCTGCCTGGAGCCACCGGTTCCGCCGAAAGGAGCACTCAAAACATCCCGCAAAGGCGTCGGAATGTTTACGCTCAACGTAACCGGCAAGGCATCGCACGCAGGCGCCGACCCGACCTCCGGCGTCAGCGCTATCCAGGAACTCGCCAACCAGGTGCAGTATCTTCACTCACTGACTGACCATGACCTCGGGACGACCGTCAACGTCGGTGTCGTCAAGGGCGGAACCCGGCGAAATGTCATCGCCGCCGAAGCCGAGGCGTTAATCGACCTGCGGGTGGTTACGAAAACGGAAGCGGAAAAGGCGGTGGAGGCGATTATGGGCTGCCGGGCGTCACTGCCCGGGGCGACGGTGAGTGTGGAAGGCGGGCTGAACCGCCCGCCGATGGAGCGAACCGAAGCGATCGCTGCCGCCTTTCAGCGGACCAGGCAGATCGGCCTCGAACTCGGCCTTGAGCTCGAAGAAGCCTCGACCGGCGGCGCAAGTGACGGGAATTTCACCGCGGCCGTGGGAACGACGACTATCGACGGGCTGGGTTGTCCGGGAGACGGCGGTCACGCCGATCACGAACACATTCTCATCTCCGGACTGGTTGAGCGGACCGCGCTCCTGACCGCGCTGATCTCCGAGCTCTAGTGCCGGGCCCGTCACAAGACGTCACGGGCACGGAAACGGGCGACCGGAATCCGGTCGCCCGTGCCTCGCTACGCGTGAATCCAGGTCATGGACCTAGAAGCGCTCGGTCGTCTCCTGTTCGCCGAACACGTCTTCATCCTGGAAGTCCTCAATCAGCTCGCTGACCTGCTCGTACGCATCCATGAAGAAGCTTTTCACCCTCGCACGACGTTCCTCGTCCAGAATCCCGTAGTAGACGACGGCGCCGAGGGCGGCACCCCAGAAGCCGACCATCAGGGCCTGGGATGTCACATCCTTGACGCCCTGGCCGGTTCGCTTCATCAGCCCCGGCTTGCCAAAATCCTTCGCCTTCGGCAGCGATACGTCCGGCTTGTAGCCATTCTTGAGCTGCTTCTGGACCTTCTCGGTGCCCTCTGACAGGGCTTCGGCAATGGCACCCCCGGCAGCCGCGGCCAGCGGCGCCAGTTTGGGGATGTAATCCTTGCGGGCGGTTTTGGAGATCTCGCTCGCCTTCTTGCGGGCCGTGGTCAGAATCTCGTCCGCTTCAGCAACTGCGTCATCGGCGAGTGACCGGGCCGCCGGCGCATACTCCTTTTCCCAGCGCTTGCCGAGTTCGCGTGAGCGCTCGGATCCCTCAGCGCGGAACTTCTGCGCCGTCTCGAGCGCGCGCTCGGCCAGATGACGCGCGGCTGGTTCAACGTCATCGTGCCAGCGCTCGGGAATCGCGTCCCGCTGGCGCATCAGCTCCTTCTTCGCCGCTTCGATCGTTTTAGGGTCGATCCTGCCCCGGGCTTCATCCAGCGACTCACGAGCGGTCGCGTAGAGATTCTGCAATGAAGGATTCGCCAGAATCCGGTCCGCCGTCTCCTGGACCGGCGACTTCTTCTGCTTCTTTCGCCGGATCAACCCAATCGCGAGCCCGGCCACTGCGAACGCCGCTCCGGCGGCGAGACCGGCCTTCTGCTCCGGTGTCATTCCTGTTCGTTCGACTTCACTGCCCATACGGCCTCCTTCGGTTCGCTTGCACGCGTTCGAAGTGTTACCTTGCGCGTTCAGTGTACCGCGAAACGACGATCTATCCGGCGCGAAACGGTCACTGACTCGTCAACGGCACATACGTGCCCC
>SKKR01000463.1 GCA_007123655.1 Thermomicrobiaceae bacterium | reverse complement strand
TTTTTTCGAAGTATCCGGATCTCATGGATGTCATGAGCACCGTCGGGGCGCGCTATCATGCCGGTGACCGGGATGGCGCGGTGGAGGCCTTTCTCAACGAACTGGCAGGTCCGGACTTTGAAGACCGGATCTCGCCTTCTGTGCCAGATGGCTGGCGCGAGCGCTTCAAGAGCGAACTGGATGTAGTCCTGCAGTTCGAAGCTCCGGCGATGAGCGAGTGGTCTTTTAGCCGCGCCGATGCCGCGCACATTACCTGCCCGGTGCTTAACATGACCGGGGGACGCAGCCAGCCGTATTTCCGTGAGGTCCACGAACTGTTGAAGGAATGGTTCCCTCACGCGGAGAACGTGGTCATCCCCGATGTTAACCACTACATGTTCGATACGAATCCTCGGGAATGTGCTGATCAACTTGCAAACTTCTTCGCGAGGCATCCGATCTCGAAGTAGCTACTTTTTCGACGAGATCGTTCCCCGGGCGTGGCCGAACCGCCACGCCCCTTTTCGTCCCCACACGCTGAATGAGTGAACACACCTGTTCGATGATATTGACATCCGAGAGCTCCTGGCGTACACTGACTCCAATACAGTGAACACCGGTGTTTACTGATACGAGTGGTGGACCGGTTTGGAGTGAAATGAAGTGGAGGGAAGCTACCATGATTGCGGTTCAGTTGAATCAGCTGGAGTTGATGGAGGGCTGGCACGAGGAGGATCCGGCGAATCATTGGAGGGCGCAGTTTCCGACGCTGGGCATGTCGGAGATGGAGTCGCTGGGGACGGTCTACTTCGAGCTTGAGCCCGGCCAGGAGCTTGGTAGTCATACCGATAGCCAGGACGAGATCGTGGTGCTGCTGAGCGGCAGTGGTGAGGGAACCGTGGGTGACGAAACGGCCCATCTCGCCGCGCACGGGATGGTCTTCATCCCGGCAATGGTTCCGCATGGCTTCCGGAACACCGGCGACGAAACCCTGCGAGCGTTCGGCATCTTCGCCGGAGCGGAGGTTGTCAGTACCTTCCAGCGCGATGTCATGCCGATGGGTACGCGCGTGTTCGACTCACGCGAACTTTCGGCTATCGGGTAGCCGGCATCGGCACCATCGTGGGATGGCGGGTTACGATCCCCGGCATCCCACGTCAACCCGGATTCCAGACGGGTCACTGACCGAGAACCTGTCATCCAGTTCGCGGAGCTCGAGCCCCGCCGCCTCCAACCGGTGGACGACCTCGTCGCGCGAGGCAATGTCCGGCAGATCGATCGTGTAGTGCTGAAGGTTGACGTGATCCGGCGGCGCAGGCCCGGCATTCCGGCTGTGCCAGATGTTTGCGCCGATGTGGTGGTGATACCCGCCGGCGGACATGAACAGTGCGCTCGGCATCCTGGCCACAATGTCAAAGCCCAGGATTTCCGAGTAGAACCGGGCGGTTTCGGTAATGTCCGAGACCTGCAGGTGAATATGTCCCAGGGTCGTCCCTACCGGAGCGCCGGTCCAGGGATCAGCTGATCGCTGCGCCTCTTCGAGCAGGCCTCTGATATCGACGGGCTCGACGCCCATCTTCACCTGTCCATCGTTCCACTCCCACTCGTCTCGTGGCCGGTCCCGGTACACCTCGATGCCGTGACCGTCCGGATCTTCGAGGTACAGCGCCTCGCTCACGAAGTGATCGCCCTGGCCTGGCAGCGGCATGTCCTGACGCAGCCAGTGGTCCAGCCAGCGACCGAGGTCGGTCCGGGTCGGAAGAAGGATCGCGAAGTGGTACAGGCCGGCGTAGCTGCGTCCATCTCTTGGCCAGGGGGACGCGCCGGGTTGCTCGATCAGCGTCAGCATCGGCTCGTCGGGTGCCCCGAGCGTCGCCGAGCGTTCGTCCTGTTCCAGGGCGCGCAAGCCGATCAGGTCCTGGTAGAACGACACCGACCGGGCGAGATCCGAGACCGTCAGCGCAAGCCGCGTCACACGGGTGGCCGGGTGAATTCTCATTGTCTTTGACACCGGTGCTTCGTCCTCCCTCAGATCGACACGCGTTCCTGCCATTTGAAAACGGGTTCGGACTGGTGCCTATTCCAGAGTAGCGTTTCCCCGCCTGCTCGCCTGCATCGCTCTTGCGTGCGCCGGGCACTGCGGTACCGTACGCGCAGTGTTCATGACGTCCCAGCGGTTCGAGGTTTTCATGGCTGACCTCGCACACCCCGCGCCGGCACGTCCATCCAGAAGAGCAGTCTGGTCCTGGGCGCTGTACGACCTGGCCAACACGATCTTCTCGATGAACATCATCTCGCTGTACTTCCCGATTTGGGTCGTCAACGAGATGGGCGGGCGCGACGGTCACGTGAGCATAGCCAACGCGATTGCGATGGGCATGATCATTCTCGCGGCACCGGTCCTCGGCGCGCTTTCGGACCAGTCGCCGCGGCGTATGCCGTTTCTGATCGGTTCCACCGTGGTCTGCTGCCTGGCGACGATGTTCATGGGCTTCGGCACGCTCACCCTTGGACTTGTGTTGTTCGTGTTCGCCAACGCCGCGTTTCAGTCCAGCGGTATCTTCTATGACGCTTTGCTCTCCACGGTCAGTACTGAGTCAGACCGGGGTAGAGTCGGCGGGCTGGGCATCTCGATCGGCTACGTCGGCGCCTTTCTTGGTGTGATTATGGGACTGTCGGTGCTGGAACTCACCGACGACGGCATAGCGTATGTCTTCGCCGGGACCGCGATTATGTTCGCGGGGTTTTCCCTGCCTTGCTTTTTCTGGGTCCGGGAACGGCGCAGGCTCGTGTCCAGACCGCCGGTGACGACGGCCGTTCGCGGAGCGTTCAGTAATGTCCGGGAGACGATCCGCCGGCTGCGGCACTACAGCGGCCTGCGACGGTTTCTCATTGGTCGTCTGTTCTATACCGACGCGGCGAATACACTCATCGTGTTCATGGCGGTCTATGTCACGAACGAAACCGGGTTTACCGATACGGAAGCGCAGATCCTTCTTATGGCCGGCATTGCGGGGGCAATCCCGGGCGGTCTTATCTGGGGGCGGATCGTGGATCGGACCGGCCCGCGATCGTCTCTTCTTGCCGTGCAGTGGATCTGGGTCGCGATATTCTGCGCGGCGGCTGCCATTCCCGTGGTGGAACTCCCCGCCTGGTTGTTCTGGATCGTGGCACCGCTGGCCGGAGCGACGCTGGCGGGGACATGGACTGCCGATCGACCGTTCATGCTGCGGCTCTCTCCGCCGAGACACCTGGGCCAGTTCTACGGGCTTTACTCGATCATGGGGCGTTTCGCATCCATCACCGGTCCGCTGACGTGGGCGCTGATCGTTGACGTGCTGGTCTGGGGTCGCCCGTTCGCGGTCTTTACGCTCACCTTCTCGGTGATCATCGCGTTTATCCTGATTCGGCCGGTCAGCGATCACGTTCGGGAATGGTCCCCGGAGGAACAGGATCCGGTAGGGGAAGGTTAAAGCGCCAGTCAGGCATCGCGGCCATGCGCTCGCTGAGCCGCTGCCGAGCGAGGACCCGTGTATACCTGTCCGGCTTGTCGGAAGAACCCCGGGGGCCGTGCTGGATCAACTAGTCTACGCTGAATCGATCCTCAGACGAGTAGACCGTGCGACCTTCGACGAACGTTGCCAGCACGTCCATCTCGAGCAGTTCCCGCGGCCTAACCTGAGTCGGGTCACTTTGCAGGACAACGAGATCGGCGTATTTGCCGGGCTCAATGCTTCCTTTGCGGTCCTCCGCGAATTCCGCCCAGGCAGAATCCAGCGTGTAGCCTTTCAGCGCCTGGTCGATGGTCAGCGCTTCCTGCGGGAAGACTCCTCCTGGTGGCTTGCCGTCCAGATCCTGCCGCATGAGCGCCGCGTAGAGTCCGACCCGCGGATCGAGCGTCTCCACCGGCCAGTCGGTTCCCAGGCAGATCGGCGCGCCGGACTCGACGAATGATTTCCAGGCGTAGGCGCCTGGCATGCGCCCGGCACCGACCCGGTCCTCGACCCAGGCGAGATCGGTAATTGCGTGGCACGGCTGTAGCGACGCGATCACGCCGAGTTGTCCAAACCGCTGCAGATCACCGGGCGTGATGACCTGCTCGTGTTCAATCCGGTGTCGAAGATCGGTCCCGGGGTGGATGCTCTGCGCCCGTTCAATGGAATCCAGTGCCATCCGGCAGGCCGCGTCACCGATCGCGTGCAGGGCAACCTGGATGCGATGCTGATGCGCTCGCTCGACGATCGGATCGAGTTCGTCCTGTGAGATCCGGAACACACCATAGTTGCCGGGATCGTCACTGTACGGATCCAGCATGGCAGCTGTGCGGGAGCCCAGCGTCCCGTCCAGACTGATTTTCAACGCGCCGAATTTGATCCAGTCGTCCCCGAAGCCGGTGCGCGATCCGGTTGCGATCATCGGCTCCAGGAACGGCTGTGGGACTTCCCAGCCCCTGACGAGCGTGTTTACCCGCAGTGTCAGTTCGCCACGCTCTCGAAACTCCTGATACAGCGCGATGTCCTCTGCCGAGGCGTTGTCATGGATCCCGGTGATGCCGAACCTGGCTGCCTCGGCCAGGCCTTTCCGCAGCGCGTTGGTTCTCGACTCGTGGGTTTCCCCGGGAAGGATTTCCTCGACGAGCTTCTTCGCGGTTTCCTGCAGGATGCCCGTCGGTTCGCCGAGGT
>SKKR01000524.1 GCA_007123655.1 Thermomicrobiaceae bacterium | reverse complement strand
TCATCGGTGGCAGCATTTCAGATCGGATCGGTCGTAAGAAGACGCTCGTCGGCGCCGCAACGTTGACCGCTCCTCTCTTCTATCTCTACCTCTGGCTGGAAGACGGTTCCTGGTGGGTGCTGTCATTTCTGGTTGTCGCAGGGATGGTATCGATGGCGGTCCGGCCGATCAGCCTTGCGCCGGCGCAGGGACTCTTCCCCGAGGCGCGCGGACCCATGGCCGGGATGATGCTCGCGGTCGGGTTCGTGACGATGAGCCTGTCCTCGATTGGTTTTGGCTCACTGGCGGACTGGATCGGCATCGAGACCGCGTTCTGGATCGTCGCCTCCATGGCTTTCGCGGCGTTGCCGTTCATCGCCATGCTGCCCCACCAGGGCGAGCGATTGGCCCAGCCGGGGGATTAGGCTCGGGGCGGCGGGGCGACCCCGTTCATAGATTGTGGGTGGGCGCGGGATACGAAATCCTCCAATTCCCCGCCGCCCGGGAATAGAATCCCCGGGCGATTCGTCATAACCCGCCTTTAAGGCGGCTCGCAGCCCCGAAGTTGATTCTGATGTGTCGCTCGGGGCTTTCGTCCCGAGTGATCTGCCGGGCAAAGGCCTATGCTATTCTGCCCGCCGAGCGCTGCTCACAGCCTGGTTAGAAAGGTTTCTAACATGCCCCAGCTACGGATCAGCAACGAGGAGTACATTCGCCGCCGGGAGACGCTGTTCACGCGTCTGTCGGATCGAAATGTCCAGGCGATCGTTCTGTTTCAACCGCATAACGTCTCCTACCTGACCGCGTTCGGCTTCATTCCGACCGAGCGCCCGATGGCGACGGTCATCACGCCGAACACCTCCGCCCTCCTGGTTCCTCACCTGGAACGCGAGCACGCCGAGGAGTTTGCCCTGGTCGACCGGGTTGACATCTATCCGGAGTATCCCGACCTGCGTCACCCAATGGAGTTCATGAAGGATCTGCTCGTCGATCTCGGCCTTACAAGCGCGACGATCGGCGTCGACGCTGAAGGTTACGGCCAGATCTACGGCTACCGCGGTCCGCGAATTCCGGAACTGCTACCGGACGCGTCGCTTGTCAACATCCTGGACGACATCGAGTACATGCAGATGATCAACTCCCAGGAAGAGCTGGCACTGATCCGGGAGAGTTGCCGCTGGGGTAACCTGGCCCACACCTATCTGCAGGAATACTGCGAGGTGGGCGTCAGCGAGACCGAGATTTCCATGCGGGCGTCCTTCGAAGCCACACAGGCAATGATCCGGACGCTTGGCACGGAATACCGCCCGCTCACCTTCGGAATGGCGACCGCGTTCGCTGGATTTCGCGGTCAGATTGGCAAGGCCTCCGCCATGCCACACTCGATGACGTCAAATGTCAAGCTTCAGGCAGGCGATGTTCTCGTCACCGGCGCCAGTGCGGCGGTCTGGGGATACGGCAGCGAACTCGAGCGTACGATGATCATGGGCGAGCCGACGGCGGAGCAGGCCCGGTTATTCAACCATATGCTGGAAGCCCAGACACTGGCCTTGAACACATTGAAGGCCGGACGGCCGTGCTCTGACGTGGACAAGGCAGTCCGCCGGTACTTCAAGGATGAGGGGATCGAGGAGACCTGGCGTCACCACACTGGACACGCGAAATCAATGCTGATTCATGAAGCGCCGTTTCTGGATGTCGGCGACGACCGAATGATGGAAGTCGGGATGGTCTTCACCGTCGAACCGGGCGTCTACGTGCCCGATTTCGCGGGGTTCCGTCATTCAGACACGGTTGCGGTGACCGAAGACGGGTTCGAGTGGCTGACGTACTACCCGCGTGATCTGGAGAGCATGACGATCCCGATCTAGCATCGATTAATCGGTCTGCAGTTCACTGTGCTGGCCGCCGAGCATGCGCCAGACGATCGCCGCGCCGATGGCCACTCCGACCCCGGCGATGACGAACGCCACCGGCGGTGAGAGAAGATCGACAATCTGCCCGCCGATCAACGCGGCAGCGCCACCGGCGATGAAGATCGGGCCGTAGGTAACGCCAAATGCACGTCCGAGCTTCTCCGGCGGGACCGAGCGACCGATCACGGTATCGACTCCGATGTTCTCCAGCCCGTTGCCGGCGCCTGCCACCGCGTACATGCCGATCGCAACCGCCACGACCGGCGACAGTCCGGTCAGGAGCAGCCCCGCGCTTGAAGTCAGCAGACCGAAGATGACGATCCACCCTGGTCTCCTTCGTAACCAGGGAAGTCGAATCATCACCAGCGGTGTGATTACCATCGCGGCCGCGTAGGCGCCGAGGGCGGTCCCGACCGCGACCTCCGGACCGCCGAGTGTGTCTCGGAGCAGGAACACGAGCGCGACATTGTCGATCCCGGCGAACAGCACGCCAATGAACATTCCGATTGCGACGGCTCGGGAAGCCCTGTGGCCTGCGACGAATCGGATGCCTTCACGGATGTCGGAAACCACACCGGACCGAGTCCCTGGCGTCCCGGCCTGCCCAAGCGCTGGCAGGAGGAGCAGGAGCGAAGTCGAGACCAGGAACGTCGCGGCATCGAGCAGAAGCGCCGCCTGCACCCCGAATCCGGCAAACACGGCCGCGCCCGCAACCGGCCCGACGGCGAAACTCAGATTCGTCGATGAGCCGATCAGCGCATTGGCGGACGTCAACTCGCTGCGCGGAACCAGCTTCGGTATGGCTGACTTTCCCGATGGCATGAACAGCGCGGTGGTCGACGCGCTGAGCGTCACCAGCGCAACCAGCACCGGAAACGGCGGCAGGAGCAACGCGATCGTGCCGATCAGCAGACTGTTTACGAGGTCACATCCGACCATGACCCGTTTCGGGTCGAACCGGTCCGCGAGCGCACCGGTCAGTGGTCCCAGCAAATGCGGGAGTTCGCGGGCAGCGATGAGAATGCCGACCTGAAAGCCAGTGGCACCGCTCGATTCCAGATAGAGCAGAAGCGCGGTCAGCGTGACCCAGTTGCCAAAGCTGGAGACGGTTCTGGCACCCCAGAGCGCGGCGTAACCCGAATTCGTGCCCAGCAATCCGATGCGTGCTCGCCAGTCCAACGGCACCTCCAGCGAATCGACCGTGATGCGCGTACCGCCCAAGACTGTCGAGCCGTTCGGATTCCGCCATCAGAAGAACGTCGCATTTTCCGATCTGTGATACGAGATTCGGGTCAGGAGGCGTCTCTGACCAGCGATCTGGCTCCGTTCTCGTCTCCGACGATCACCTCGTCAGCGATGTCGACGAACAGGCCGTGTTCGATGACGCCGGTGATTTCCTTGATCTGGCGGGAGAGTGCGTCCGGCTCCGGGATCCGGCCGAAATCTGCGTCGATCACATAGTTATCGTTGTCAGTCAGGGTCGGCTCCCTGCTGGCGTCGTCGACCCGGATCGTGATCTCCGCGCCGATCCGGACAAGACTGCGTGCCGGCACCCGCCATCCGTACTGGACAACCTCTACAGGCACGGCGAATCCCTGCCCGATCACGTCGACCATCTTGGTGTCATCTACAACGAGGAGCACCCGCCGTGAATCGAGCGCGACGAGCTTTTCCCGCAACAGCGCGCCACCGGCACCTTTCAGGGCATGCAGGCTGCCGGACTGGACCTCGTCTGCCCCGTCGATCGTGAGGTCAATTTGGTCAACGTCCTGCAGATCGAGCAAGGGGATGCCAAGGGAGTCCGCCAGCTCACGAGTTCGCCTGGACGTTGGCACGCCGGTGACTAAAAAACCACCGGCGACCAGTTCGGCCAGGCGCCGGGTCACCAGGTCGGCCGTAGATCCGGTTCCGAGCCCTACCGTCATGCCCGGTTCGATTTTCTGGACGGCCAGGTCGGCCGCGAGTTGCTTGCGCCGGTCCTGCTCGAGACTCAAACCGCGTTTCTCCTCGATGTTTCAGGCCGGCGAGCGAACCGCAACTCTGATGCGGCCCCACGTTCCCGGTAACTAGCCACGAGCGATCGAACGTGCTTTCTCAGCGATCTTCTCCCCGCTGAGCCCGTACTCCTCGAGCAGGGCATCTCCATCGCCCGACTTGGCGAACGTGTCGTCAAGGTCGACAAACGCCATTCTGCACGGCGAGCTGCTGGCAACGGTGGATGCGACGACGCTGCCGAGCCCGCCGTAATGCAGGTGCTCTTCGGCGACGACGATCCCGGAGGTCTCCGTCGCGGCAGCTTGCAGAGCTGCTTCATCGATCGGCTTCACCGTATGCATGTCGAGCACCCGGGCCGAGATGCCGTCCGAGGCGAGCGTCTCGGCGGCGTCCAGCGCGGCGGAAACCATCAGCCCGTTCGCGACGATCGTGACGTCGGAGCCGTCACGCAGGGAGATCGCCTTGCCAATCCGGACGTCGACGCTCTCGTCGTAGATGTCCGGCACGCCTCCCCGGCCGACGCGCAGGTAGGTCGGACCAACGTGCTCGATCATCCGGCGGGTCAGCTTCCGGGTGGAGTTCTCATCCGCGGGGACCATGACCACAGTACCCGGGAGCGAGCAGGCCAGGGAGACATCCTCGATACCCATCTGTGACGGTCCATCTTCACCGATGCTTATCCCGGCGTGGCTACCAACGAGCTTCACGTTCATCCTGGGAAACGCGATCGACATTCGGATCTGGTCATACGCATTGCAGAGCAGAAATGCCGCGAAACTGGCGGCGAC
>SKKR01000382.1 GCA_007123655.1 Thermomicrobiaceae bacterium | reverse complement strand
TGAACGGCTCTAGGTGAGTTAATCGCCGATCGCCGCACGTATCACCCCACGGGTGTGCGGCGTTCCCGTTCTCAGCGACGCCCCTCGCTGGTACCATTTGAACGGTACGGCGGTAAGGGGGAGTTCAGTTTGGCCCAAAGGCGTCCACCGCCGCTGATCCATTGATATTGACGGGACAGCCGGACGCCTGTCCGCTCCGTCCCCATCGGGCGTCTCTGTGGTCAGGAGCGGTGAACGTGCGCGAATTCGCCCACTTGCATCTGCATACCGAGTACTCGCTTCTCGATGGCATGGGACGCGTAGACGAGTACATGAGACTCGCGCGTGACTATGGCATGCGCCACATTGCCATCTCCGATCACGGCGTTATGTACGGGGCCGTGGACTGGTACCGGGCGGCCAGGGAACATGAGCTTCACCCGATTATCGGCGTGGAGGCATATCTCGCGCAGTCGTCGATGCACGAGCGCGAGCGAGGCAATTATCATCTGCTGCTTCTCGCGGAGAACCAGACCGGCTATCAGAATCTTCTCAAGCTGACCAGCAAAGCGAGCCTCGAAGGGTTCTACTATCGCCCACGGATCGACCTCGACCTCCTCGGTGAGCTGAACGAAGGCATCATCGCGACGTCGGCGTGCCTCGGTGGGCCCGTGGCCAGTAACTTCCTGGAAGGAAACGACGACGAGGCGGTTCGCCTGGCGGATGCCTTACACGGTATTTTCGGGTCTGACCGGTTCTTTCTGGAGGTCCAGGAACACGGCATTCAGGGGCAGACGGAGACCAATCGGAAGCTCGTTGAGCTTGCCAGGGCGAAGGGGTTGCCGCTCGTTGCCAGCAATGATGTCCACTACGTCCATCAGGAAGACGCCGGCCCGCAGGAGTTGCTCGTCTGCATCCAGACGAACTCCTCGATCAACGATCCCAAGCGAATGCGCATGGACTCGGACCAGCTCTACTTCAAGAGCCAGGACGAGATGTGGTCTCTGTTCGAGGAACTGCCCGAGGCACTCGAGAACACGATCCGCATAGCCGAGCGCTGTAATGTCGACCTCGAGTTCGGGCGACTGTACCTGCCGGACCCTGGTGTTCCGGACGGTCTCACACCGCACGAGCATCTGACGAACGAGTGCTGGACGGGTGTCCGTCAGCGGTACCCGGAGCTCACCGAAGAAGTGCGGCAGCGACTGCAGTATGAGCTGGACGTTATCGAGCAGACCGGATTTTCCAGCTACATGCTTATCGTCCGTGATTTCTCCGATTTCGCCCGGGAGCGGAAGATCCCCTTCGGTGTTCGAGGCAGTGCCGCAGCCAGCATTGTGCTGTACTCGCTGGGGATTACGGATATCGAACCGCTGGCAAACCGACTGGTGTTCGAGCGGTTTCTCAATCTGGAACGCCGGGAAATGCCGGACATCGACATGGACTTCGCCGACAACCGGCGCGGGGAAGTGATCGATTACGTGGCTCGCAAGTACGGCCACGATCACGTCGCGCAGATCATCACCTTTGGAACCATGGGGGCCAAGGCCGTCGTGCGGGATGTTGGGCGCGCGATGGGCTGGGCGTATGGTGACGTCGATCGGATCGCCCGGTTGATCCCGTCACAGCTCAACATAACACTTGATCGTGCGCTTGAGGAGAGCACCGATCTCCGCCAGCAATACGAATCGAACCCGGACGCTCGAGATCTGATCGACACCGCGAAGCGGCTGGAAGGCATCTCCCGTCACGCGGGTACCCACGCGGCCGGGGTAGTGATCTCCGACTCGCCGCTTATCGAGCACCTGCCGCTCCAGCGTCCTCATCGCAATGATGACGGTGCGCTACCGACGACACAGTTCACCATGGAAACGGTCGCCGACATCGGCCTGCTGAAGATGGACTTCCTCGGCCTGGCGAACCTCACCATTCTGGGCGAAGCCGTTGAGGTGATCCGTCAGCGACATGGTGTCGAAATCGACCCGAAACGGCTTCCGGAGGACGACCACACCACGTTCGAGATGCTTTCAAACGGGGAAACCTTCGGCGTGTTCCAGCTCGAGAGCGCCGGAATGCGCCGCTACATTCGGGAACTCCGACCTGGCTCCGTTGCAGAGCTCGCCGCGATGGTTGCCCTCTACAGACCGGGTCCAATGCAGCACATCCCGACCTTCTGCAAGGCCAAGCATGGTGACGAACCGATTCGATACCCGCACCCTGATCTGGCCGAGGTACTGGATGAGACGTACGGCGTCATCGTGTACCAGGATCAGGTGTTGCTGATTGCCCAGAAGTTTGCCGGCTACACCCTCGGCGAAGCCGACATCATGCGTAAGGCGATGGGCAAAAAGATCCCGGAAAAGATGGCTGCCGAGCGAAAGACGTTCATTTCCGGTGCCGTTTCGAAAGGGTATTCCGAGGAAGACGCCGAGAAGGTTTTCAGACTCATCGAGCCGTTCGCCGGATACGCCTTCAACAAGGCCCACGCCGTGTGTTACGGGACGATCTCCTATCAGACCGCCTACCTCAAGGCGAACTATCCCGCGGAATACATGACCGCGGTGCTGAGGATGGCGTCGAGTCATCCGGCGGGCGCAACTCAGCGGGTGGCCGCGGCGGTCGCCGAGTGCACCAAGCTCGGAATTCCCGTGTTGCCGCCGTGCGTAAACCGGAGTGACGTCAATTTCACGGTCGAGACCCTCGATGATGGAACGACCGGCATTCGATTCGGACTGTCGATCATCAAGAACTGCGGTGAAGGCGCGGTTCGATCGATCGTGGACGCGAGACGTTCTCTGCCCGGTGGGGAGTTCACATCGTTCCAGGAGTTCTGTGATGCGGTGGACTGGTCACAGGTAAACCGGCGCACGGTTGAGGCGCTGATCAAGTGCGGCGCGTTCGACGTTCTGGGTGAGCGCTCTGGGTTCCTCTCCGTGCTGGAACAAGCCATCGGCGCCGCCCAGAACCGGCAGCGGGCGTCCGAGCGGGGACAGACGGATCTGTTCGCCTCGCTGGGAGACGCGGCACCCGCACTTGAACTGACCATCCCGGACGTTGAGCCGGTTCCGGAAAGCACCATGCTGCAATGGGAAAAGGAACACCTGGGGCTCTACCTGTCTTCTCATCCGCTGCGACGGTTCACGAACCTGGTGCGTGACCAGGGCTTCATCCAGATCGCCGAGATCAGCGATGAAGAGGAAGGCGAACAGGTCGATGTCATCGGGCTGGTCAGCTCCGTGCGCAAGATCGCGACGAAGAGCGGATCGACCATGGCGATCATCGAGCTGGAGGACATGACCGGCTCCATTGAGATGGTCTTCTTCCCGAGAAACTATGACGAACACGCTGACCTGCTGGAAATGGATACCGTTATCCGGGCGACCGTCAAGATCGAGAAGCGGAACGACCAGCTTCAGCTGGTGACGCAGACTGCCGCGCAAATGGACTCCGAGCCGCCGCCACCACCGGAACCGGTCCGGTTCAACGAGATTCAGGTCAGTCTGCCGGTGAGCGACGATCTCGGACAAGACGTCGAACTGATGCGACGCCTGCGCGGTGTGCTCGAGGAGTTCCCCGGGGATGACCGGCTGGTGCTCACGCTTCCTTTGAACGGACATCACGTCTCGCTGACGTCGGGGTTGAACATCGACTGGTGCTTCGACGTCGAGATGGCGCTCACCGAGTTAATCGGCGATGAATGCGTGAACGTCAACGAGCGTGTTGAGACGCCTCGGAACGACTCCCGCGCTCCACTAGCGGTCTAGCCACGCGAGCAGGTCCTGAACATCCCAGGTGTTGATCACACGCTCAGCCGGAACCCAGCCGCGTCGCGCGATCTTCACGCCGTATTCCATGAGATCCAGCCCCGCCAGGTCATGCGCGTCCGAATCGATCGAGACCAGCACTCCCGTGTCAACGGCACGACGTGCCAGATCTTCCGGAAGATCGAGTCTGGCCGGGTTTGCGTTGATCTCCAGCGCGGTCCCGGTTCGCGCCGCAGCTTCGAACACGGCGTCCCAGTCGTACTCCGCTGGAGCGCGTTGCTCCACGATTCGACCCGTGGGGTGGGCGATGATGTCCACATGCGGGTTCTCGATCGCGCTCAGGAGGCGTTCGGTCAGCTCATCTCTGGACATGTTCCGGCCGCTGTGGAGTGATGCGACCACCAGATCCAGCCTGGCGAGCACCTCGTCCGGGAAGTCGAGCGAGCCGTCTCGACGAATCTCGACCTCGTTGGCACAGATCAAGCGCAGATCCGTGAGGTCAGTCTGGATGCGTTCAATTTCCTGTCGCTGCAGGAGGAGGCGCTCGGCGTCGAGTCCATTTGCGATCGCCAGGCTGTGTGAATGGTCAGCGATGGAAAGGTAGGCGTACCCGAGTTCGCTGGCTCGGGCGGCAAGCTGGGGAATCGTCGCCCGGCCATCGCTCCAGTCCGAGTGCAGGTGGAGATCTCCCTGGATTCCGGCAAGCTCGACGAGGTTCGGAAGTTGGCCCAACCGGGCGGCTTCGCACTCACCGGTACCCTCCCGCAATTCGGGCGGGATGACCGGAAGTCCGAATCGTTCGTACACTTCCTCTTCGCTGTGACAGGGATGCTGGTCGACGCCGAGATCTGCGAGATGTCGTTGACTGCCAGTCAGCCCGACCAGGGTTGACCCGAATTGATCGGGCGTGGTGCACACGATTCGAATGCGACAGAG
>SKKR01000313.1 GCA_007123655.1 Thermomicrobiaceae bacterium | reverse complement strand
CTTCGCCACAGTCCGGGCACGCGCTGGAATGGTTCGTCAGCGCCGCGATGTCGGCGCGGTCGAGTTCCGGATCATGGTACCGCCCAATCAGCCGGTGCATGTGCGGGCAGGCGTCTGTCGAGCTATCCCCGAGAGTCTGGCGCGCCCGGTATAGCTCGAGTCCCGCGCGATCCTGGTCGATCCCGAGCGACTCGGCGATTCGTGCCGGGCTTATCCCTGCCCCGACCGAGAGCGCGAGGAGTACCGCACCGGACGAGCTGACGTCTTCGCCGGGTCCCAGAAGCTCGAACGACCGTTCACCAGCAAACGGGAGCCGCTGAAGGATGCGTTCCGACTGATGCCGCCGGTATACACGCTGTACGAGACTCCGGAGATCGTCCGGCGTGAGCCACGCGTTGTCGTTAAGATCCTGTGCGATGGCGTCCGGTGCCTGGAGCAGGGATAGCGACCGCGCGATCCGCTCTTTCGGGATCTTCCCAGCCGGATGCCCGTACGTCGGACGGTCTTGATTGGGGTGCGTGTCATCCATGATTGATCGTCCGTGCGCTGGCTGTCAGGTTTCGTCGTGATCCTCAATCGCCGAAGCGAACGCGATAGACGTCGGCGTCGTCCGAGCGTCCGATGTTGAACCAGAGTTCGGATTCGGAGATCCAGACCGGATGCCTGGCGGAGCGGACGTCTCCGGACACAATGCTGAAATCGTGCGTATCGAGCCCGTAGACCCCGATCTGATTGTCTGAACCGATCGCAAGTGCGTTACCGTCCGGTGACCAGGTAAGGCCATTGCTCATATCGCCGCGACGGATCTCAAGGCCCTGTTCGAGGTCCGATGCCGGAGCAAGATGGATCGTATCGTAGCCCTCACGCCGGTCGTCCGGATCCGAATAGTGCCGCACGCGATAGGCGAAAAACTCCCCGGCCGGATGCAGCGCGAACTCGATGATAGCAATACCCTCGTCCCGGCCGGACGCCGCCACGGTCATCAATCGCGACGTTTCCGGCTCCCCGTGGTGCGAGAAGTCCATTCGCTCCAGCGTCACAAGAAGCGGAAACCCCCCGCTCCATTCCTCGACTCGTGAGTACACGAGGGAGTCGTTGCTGATCCACTGGGCGTTCAACGGGCTGACGCGCAATCTTCGACTCGATGCCGAATGACCGTCGAAACTCTCGAGCGTGCCGTCCCACCCCGCCACCCAGAGATGGGCCCGGTCTCGCAACTCGTCAACGGCGAAGAAGCTGACCCTGGAACCGTCCGGGTTTGCGGCCGGAACGGCATAGCGCACGGAGGGGTCATCCTCGAGCCCGAGCGGGTCGAAGAATGCGTCAATCGAACTCCCGCCGCGCTGGCTGGCGCTGTGTAATGTCATTCGGGACGCTTCGTTGCCACTGTCTCCGAGTGCCGTGACACCGATCATCGCGTGTCCGTCTGGCAGCCATGACAGATCAACCGTGCGCTGGGCGATCCAGCGACCCGTCTCGACCTGCGGAAACCAGAGGTATGGACGGTATGCGCCGTCGGTCGATTCAACCATCGGTAGTGCAACGCCGTCCTGACTTGCTGAGGACCCCTGGCCAAGTTGCGCATAGGATCGGACTTCCTCCACCCGTTCAGGTCCGGAGAACCGACGCGCGTGGTCGATCGTTTCCGCATGCGGGAAAGAGAGTTCCTCAGAGGAAACCCAGCGGAGCGGGGTAATGGGCCAGCGAGGAGAACGGATCGTTACGAGGTCTGGTTGATCCGCGTCAGAGACGCGCACGAGGTAGCTTGCCTCCGGTGCTCCACCCTGGTGATGGTTGGGATCCGCCGGAAGAAAGTGGTCGCCCGAGAAGTGAATCAGCACGTCGGATCCGCTGGGCGAGGCCGCGAAACCGGTCTCATAGCCGAGGACCCCGTTCTCCGTTCGCTGGTGCGTGGCATTTTCGGCGATCTCCGCGGGGGGATTGAGTTCTTCGACCTCGTCGGTTTCGAGATCGTGTCGGAGCACCGCGGAGTCTGTGTGTTCGCCGCTGGTGACCGTGCGCACCAGATAGAGCGCGGTCCCGCCGTTGCCGGTACCGATGACGCGATAGCTCGTGTCATTCCCGGCGGAGGTGACGTGCTCAACCGTTCCATCCCGATCAAGGCGAAGGACATCGACCTCGGTAATCCGGCTCTGGAGGATCTCGTCGCGCGAGTCTTCCCGACGAAGGTCGTCATAGCCAGAAACCTGACCCAGGTAGACAGCGTCACTCTCCCGGCTCCAGACCAGACCGCCATGCCAGGTGAACTGGTGCTCGATCGAGGTAATCAGTTCGCCAAGCTCTCCGTCTACGAGTTCCCAGAGATCGACTGTCGCTCCCGCGTGTGCGGGGTTTCTGGGCCGGACCATTGCCAGCCGGCTTCCGTCCGGAGAGGGGATAACCTGGGCGACGCCCCCGTCGAACAGCGTGCGTTGCTCGCCCGTCGTAACATCGACCGCACGCAGACTGCCCTCCGCTTCCAGTCGTTCCAGAAAACGTTCATGCGACTCACCACCTTCGTAGACGGGGACCGAAATGATGAGAATCTCTTCGGTGTTGAGCCAGCCGGTCGGCCAACCGGATTCGACGGAGTGATGCCAGTTGATCTCGTTGACGACATCTCCGTCGATGCCGATGATGCGGATCTCGCGGGTCGCCCAGTGCAACCCGGGAACGTCGTTCTGCGCGAAGATCGCAACGAGCCGGTCATCAGGAGATATCAGGAAGTTCGCGCCGCTCTGCAGCCTGGCGGTGAAGTACTCGTCGTGAATCGTCCGCATCCGGCCGCTTGTCGGGTCAAGCGCCTGTAACCCGCCGTCGATCGTCCCGTAGATGATCCAGCCATCTTCCCCGACGGAGGCCGTCTGCTCTTCCGCGAAGATCGCGCTGCCACTTCGTCCGATGATGGAGTCAGCCATTCCCGCGCTGAACATCACGGCTCCGGCGAGGACCGCCACGACGATCGCGACCGGTGCCGCGGCCAGCAGACGTCTGGTCAGCGGCGGGTCAGCGGGTTCGACGACCCCCGGATCCCGCTGATTCAGGAGAACCTGGCGCTCGATCTCCGCGTCGATCGATTCGAACTCCTGCAGCCGTACATGGCACGCCGCACAGCGAACCCGGTGACGGGAGATCGTCGCGGCGAGGCCGAGATCGACATAACTGTCGCGATGCTGCCCCAGTTCGTCCAGGAAAACCTTGCAGGAGTGCTCTTCACGGTTCAGGAGACTGAGCCGGATGTTCAACAGGTCGCGGCAGACATGCGCGTGCCGGTTCCCCAACGCTCTGGCAAGCTGTTCGGTGGTCGCGCCCGTTCCAACGTGGAGGGCGAGCATCAGTGCGGGGTCGGTATTGGGAAGGGTGCGCTCGCCTGCCTCCGGTTCTCGTTCAGGGCTCAACCGGGTCGCGCGTTTCACGAATGTGGCCGCCCGACGCCGCATCAAGCGCCACTGTGCCGAGCGAATCGCTGAAGCAAACGCGTCGGATTCTATCTCGACATCATCCGCAAGTCCCCTGGTTGCCGCCTGGACGTCGTAGGGGTCCAGAAGCACCGCGAGTGAAGCACGAAGTCGGGTGAGGCTGATTCGTTCAATGCCGGGACGGAGCGCCATGCCAGGACGACCTCAGGTATGCAGCACGGTTGTCGGGTACCGGTATCCCGTTCCGAGAGACTTCGGAAATCGTATCATGCGGATGATTGCCGGAAACGAAACACTGGTGCGTTTATCGATAGTGTTGCGCGGTAGGGCGGCGGTTTATCCGCCGCCACGCCGGACGTAAAGCCCGGCGCTACCAACCCTGCTGGCAGGCAATGGGTCCGCTCGCCCGGTCAATGCCTTTGAAATCAGGTCACGAGCCGGCCAGTGTCCCGGTGACCAGTCAGGAGTACGGGGTAAATCGCGTCAAACTGAATGATTCCAGCAAAGGATCCGACTCACCGGTACAGATCGCGTCAGCCACGAGTTCGGCGCTGCCCGGCGCCAGCTGAGCCCCTGTCCGGTAGTGGCCGGTTGACAGCCAGAGTCCACGAACTCCGGGGACCTCGCCCATGATTGGCGCCTCGTCGGACGTTCCGGGGCGAAGCCCCGCCCACGCGGTGACGAAACTCGCGTTGAGAAGCGTCGGCCCGAGGGTACGCATGAGGTTCAGCGCGTGATCGAATGCCTGAGCAGTCACCCGTTTGTCGAACCCGGCGTCCTCTCGCGTCGCGCCGATGGCGACCGTTCCGTCAATCCGGGGGACGAGGTAGCCACCATCGATACTCCCGACCACATGGCGCGGGCCTGGTGATCCGGGCGGTGGCGATACGCTGATCATCTGCCCTTTAACCGCGCCGAGCGGAAAATCTCGACCGAGTGACGGTCCGAGGAATCGCGTCCAGGCGCCTGCTGAGAGAATGACGACGCCTGCGTGACAAGGGCCGTCCGGCGTCTCGACACCTGACACTCGGTCGCCATCCGTCAGGACGTTCACGGCTGGCGTGTACTCCCGGATCTCGCCGCCCCGGGAGCGAAATGCCGCCGCCACTGCGTCGGTGAACCGGTGCAACGTCACCGCCCCGCCATCGCCGGTGTAGTACGCGCCGAGGATACCTTCGGGGATGACCGGCTCAATTTCATGCACCTCATGGGGGTCCAGCCAGGTCGCTTCGAACCCGTGATTCGTCTGCCAGTTGACCTCGGCCTG
>SKKR01000127.1 GCA_007123655.1 Thermomicrobiaceae bacterium | reverse complement strand
GGAGGATTCGGCGGGAAGATGCCGGTCTATCCCGGATACGTCCTGGCCACAGTCGCCTCCCTGCAGACCGGAAAACCGGTCAAATGGATCGAAGACCGTTCGGAGAATCTGCAGGCGGACTCGTTTGCACGTGACTACCATATCCACGCCGAGATCGCGGCAGACAACGACGGGACGATGCGGGCGATGCGCGTCCGAACGACGGCGGATCATGGCGCGTTCGATGCCGCGGCCAACCCGTCCAAGTTCCCGGCGAGTCTGTTCAGCATTTGCACCGGTTCCTACCGGTTTGAAAACGCCCACGTCAACGTACGTGGCGTCTACACGAACAAGGCACCGGGCGGGGTGGCCTACCGCTGCTCGTTCCGCGTCACCGAGGCTGCTCATACGATCGAGCGTATGGTGGATGTGCTGGCGGATGAACTGAACATGGACCCAGCGGAGCTTCGTTTCAAGAACTTCATCCAGCCGGATGAGTTTCCGTACATGTCGCCGACCGGCTGGGAGTACGACAGTGGTGATTACCCGGCCGCGCTGAAGAAGGTGCTCGACTCAGTGGGCTACGAGGAACTGAAGCGCGAGCAGGCCGAAAAGCGGGAACGCGGCGAACTCATGGGGATCGGACTGAGCACTTTCACCGAGATCGTCGGCGCGGGGCCGTCCCATACGTTCGACATCCTCGGGATCAAGATGTTCGACGCCGGAGACCAACATCCGCGAAGCCGGGCGCAAAGGCGATCATCACCCAGGATGGGGCACTCTTCGGCTGGGTTGGAGGCAGCTGTGCGCAGCCATCGGTAATCCGGTCCGCGTTGAGCTGCCTCGAATCCGGCGAGTCTCGTCTTCTGCAACTGGATCCTGACTCGGAGATCGAGGGCGAACGAGAGGGTCGGATCGTGGCGCCGATGACCTGTCACAGTGGCGGGAGCGTGGAAGTGTTTCTCGAGCCCTATCTGCCACCGCTTCAACTCGTTGTCGCCGGCGAGAGCCCGGTTGCCGACAACCTGATCATGCTCGGCCATACCATGGGCTACCGCACCCTCGCCGTCCGTCCGGGAGCGGTCGAGACTGCACCGGAGATCGCTGACGCAACGCTGGGCGACCCGGGTCAGCTTCCTGACGCACTCGCTGGACGCCGAAGTGCTGTGATCGTTGCGACGATGGGCATGTACGACGAGGACATCATCCGCTCAGCACTCGACGGCGGTGCGACGTACATCGCGCTCGTCGCGTCCCGGCGTCGCTTCGAGTCCATGCGGGAGATGCTGGTGGAGAGCGGCGTTGACGCAGATCAGCTCGATGCGGTGAAGGCGCCCGCCGGATTGAACATCAACGCGTCGACCCCGGAAGAGATCGCGATCAGCATTCTCGCGGAAGTGATAGAGAACAAAGCGTCCATCCCACTGATCGGCGCTGCCACGGCGTCCGGGACCCAACCGGATTTCGCGACCGATCCCGTGTGCGGAATGCACGTCGAGATCGCGACCGCCCGTCACACAGCCGAGTATCGCGGCACCACGTACTACTTCTGCTGCCCCGGTTGCAAAGCTCGTTTCCAGAAGCGTCCGGAAGAGTTCATCGCGGCGTAGCCGGCCCAGGCAGCGCGGTTCTCGCGCAGGCAACCACGCAACATCCGCCGCGAACCAGAACAAAGCTCCCGCGCTCCCCGGACAACTCAATGTAGTCAGGCGAACCCGCAACTTGCGCTGAGCAATGTCATCGGCCGTGCTTCCGAGCTGCGCGATCTGCGGCAGGCTACTCCAGGTCTTCTCCCTGCAGCGCACGTTCGCTGCCG
This sequence comes from Thermomicrobiaceae bacterium, assembly GCA_007123655.1. Taxonomy (GTDB): domain Bacteria; phylum Chloroflexota; class Chloroflexia; order Thermomicrobiales; family Thermomicrobiaceae; genus SLMJ01. The sequence continues at coordinate 2,891 of SKKR01000127.1, read as the reverse complement.
GAGCCGACCAGATAGTGGATCGTCAATGCTCCCAGGGTGACCTGATCGCCGTGTTTCAGCACGGCTGACCGCACGACGGTTCCGTTGATCCGGGTCCCGTTGCGGCTGTCACGGTCGGTCAGTTCATACCGGCCGTCGGGCCGAAGCACAATTTCGGCGTGATAGGCGGAGACCGTCGGATGGTCCAGAACCAGGTCGTTGTTTTCGAACCGGCCGATCTGCACCCGGTCCTGCGTCAGCGGGATTGTCTTTCCAGCCACGATCAGCCGCGGAACGGTGGGCTCCGAGCTTCCACGGAAACGATCCAGCAACTCCGGCTGGAATACGCTCTCCCAGAAGTCCGCGAGCCGGTCAACCAGGTGAGGAGCGTAGATGAACGCGGGCGCGGCGCCGACGAAGAGGATCGCTGCCCCGGACACCTGTGCCAGCGGGTCCCTGCCCGCACGTTCCGCCTGAACATAAATCCAGACGAGCTGGCCCGCCCAGACGATCACACTGAGGAGCACAATTACCGCGAGAATCCATTGCGAACTCATGAACGCTCCCCCTTCGACCCCTCTGCAGTCAGTATACGCCAGACAGGGAACGTTGCCATCCGGTCACAGCATTCGGATTCTGCCGGGTTCGCGTTCGCTCCTCTCCATGTTCCGGTGGTGGGGGCCGTTCGGACTCGTTCACGTCCGGGACGAGGATACATGCGCATCATCTGATTCCGAAACGTGCCGGGACATCCAGAGGATTGTCAGAATGATCGGGACGAGGATGACCACTCCGACGGTCATCGGTAGCGCGGGTCGAACCTCGTAGAACCAGCCGGCAGCGAACGGCGCCAACGTAAACCCGAGCCCGGCCATGAACTCGGCCACGATGTAGGCTCGATTGCGGATGCGATCCGGGGTTACGTCGCTCAGTGTTGCGTACATCACCGAGAATGTCGCCAGCAGGCCGCCCCGCAGGATAAACGCGAAGGCAAACATCCAGATGGACTGCCCGAGCACGAACAGAAGCAACGCCCCGGCGACTGAGCTGACCGCAAGGCTGTAGCTCAGCATTGAATTCTCGAAGACCTTGACGTTGTTCAGGATCAATCCCAGGGAAATGCTGCCGACCGCCGCGAGCGACCCGAGATAACCGATCTGGCCAACGCTGATTCCGTGAGTGTCCTGCAGCAGATTCGGCACGAGCGTGATACCGAGGATACCGGCAAAGATCACCGCGAAGGCGAGCATGAGAATCTTCAATGTTCCGCCGTGCCGAAACGCTTCCGAGTATTTCACCGGGGGCCCCTGAGGTACGGACACGTCCCGATCGGACAGCCGCAAAAAGACCAGAAATCCGATGATGTTGAACAGCGCCGCCGCCACGAAGATCGCCCGCAGGCTTATCTGCTCCGCAAGTATCCCGCCGAGAGCCGGCGTTATCAGGAGCGCCGCGGACGGCCCGACGTTCAGGATCATCGTAAACGCGCGGACCCTGGCCCTTCCGCGACCGGCGACATCCGCGATGACCGAGGAGATCACGGGAAACGACGCCGTCGAGCCTGCCATCAGAATCACGCCCGGAAAGAGCTGCCACCAGGTTTGTGCGATCGACATCAGGGCGAATCCGAGAATCGCTCCGATTCTCGCCGCCAGAATCAGCCGTTTCGCGGGGAAACGCTCTATGAGCATCCCGCTTGGCAGGAGAAACGCCAGCCGGGCGAATCCCCAGATCCCGATGACGAACCCGATCTGCGCGGGAGTTGCGTCCAGCGATGCGATGTAGAGCGGCCAGAGGGTAATGAAGATGCCAATGCCCGCCTCGTTGAAAAACATCCCCCAGAACATGAGGCGGTTGTCCGGGGCCAGGCCGAGCGAGACACCCGGCAGACGCCAGCGCATAATGTGGATCGCTCATCCTTCCCACGGTCGAGTCGCGCGGACGCCCCGATTGGAAGGCGACCGCCCACATGCGATTAACGATCAGGAACGCGCCGGAGATGCGCGTTCCCTTTGAGCTCTGTTCCGGTGTCGGCGCACGCGCGCCGCTACATTTCATAGTCACGCGGGGGCGGTGGCGGGCGTCTGGCCGCAATGAGCGGCGTTATCAGAATGTTGTAGATCAGCGCCACAACCGCAATGACCAGTAGTACATGGATCCACCAGCCGATATCGATAGAGTAGCCGAGGAACCAGAGCACCGCAAGTAGCAGCGCGATTGTCCAGATCAAGCCAGCCATGGCTGTCTTGCTCCAATCGGTAATCTTGCGAACAAGCCGCACGGGCGGGTTCGTCAAGCGAATCGTTCACCAGCAGAGCACAGAAGTGCTCCCTGCACATCAGTGCAAGGCAAGGTGCATGCCAGTGATCGACTGAGCGGCCAGACTGGTCAAGCCTGGCGTCCTGTCTGATAATGACCGGAGAATTCGCGACAGGGAATTGAGGAGTACACCGGCATGATCGATCTTCGGAGTGACACAGCGACACGGCCGTCCAGCGGAATGCGCCAGTTCATGGCCGAAGCAGAAGTTGGAGACGAACAGATTCGGGAGGACCCAACGGTCAACCGGCTGCAGGATATGGTTGCCGAACTGACCGGCAAGGAGGCAGCCCTTTTTCTGCCATCTGGCACGATGTGCAACGCGATCGGGATCAAGATCCACACCCAGCCCGGCGACAAGATCATCCTGGAACGGGACGCTCACCCGTTCACCTCCGAGGCTGGCGGGCCAAGCATGATGTCGGGTGTGATGACGACCCTGGTCGATGGGACGCGCGGCGTCTTCGGTCCGGATGAGCTTCGTTCACTGGTACCGCCCGTGACATTTCATTCCGCCCCGACCACGCTCGTCCTTTTCGAAAACACCCACAACAAAGGGGGCGGTCACGTCTGGCCGCTTGACACACTCAATC
>SKKR01000490.1 GCA_007123655.1 Thermomicrobiaceae bacterium | reverse complement strand
CATCCGCTACACCGGCAGCGAAACGGAAGCACTCGGCGCCTACTATCAGGGGCCATCGAGTGTCAGCCGGAATGGTTTCTACCAGGATACACACGCTTACGTGAACAACGTTCAGTCGATCCGTACGCATATCCAGCAGCACGGCTCGCCGCCGAGATCGTAACGTACGGACGGCACTCCTTGTTGAGTGTTAACGGGTTCGTTCAGTTGTCCGTGTCCCCGGTACTGAACGGGCCCCGCACTCCGGAGCGACTTTCGGGTCGCTCCGGCTCTCGTTAACCAGGAAAACGGTTTCGCTGGCCATCAGTTCTGTGTCGTGCCCGTACTCGGAGCATTGCCGGTATACTGCCGCCATGAGTGGGACAGATCGACCTCCGGACCGCCTGGGCGGTATTCCCAGACTCTTCCGCGACAACCCGATGCTCCCGACGCTCTCGATGATCATGTTCACCAACATGTTCGGCTTCGGGATGATTGTTCCGATCATTCCGCTCATCGGCCGGACATTTGACGTGTCATCGGCCATGATCGGGCTGCTGGTCACTTCGTTCGGCGTCACCCGTATGGTGTTCAACCTTCCCGCTGGTCGTCTGGCGGACCGGATCGGCCGGCGCAAGTTGCTGATTGCCGGCCCGCTCGTCTCGTCCGTTGGCGCGTCGCTCGCGTTTCTGTCTCCAGATTTCTGGCTGCTCGTTGCCGCGCTTTCCGTCCAGGGGATCGGATCGGCTATCTACGCGACCGCGGCAATGACGACCCTCGCGGACATCTCCACCGAGGAGAACCGCGGCCGGATGATGAGCATTCATCAGGGGTCGCTCCTGCTTGGAGCCAGCTTCGGCCCGTCACTCGGTGGCGTGATCGGCGGGGAGTTCGGCCTCAGAGCGGTGTTCATTGCGGCGATCGTTATGTATTTTGCGGTCGCGGTCCTGGCATTCACCCGCGTTACCGAGACAATGCAACCCGGCGGTGCCGGTGGACGTCGCGGCCGCACCGGCGCTGGCGCGGGCTCGTTTGCGCTGTTGTTGAACTTCAGCTTCCTGGCGGTGGCGATGGTCTCGATGATGGTGTTCTTCACCCGAACCGGCGGTCGGGCTACGATCGTCCCACTCCGCGGCGCGGAGGAACTGCTGATGAGCCCGACGATGATCGGGGCACTGCTCACCGTCGCCGCGATTCTGAACGTCCTGGCGCTGCCGATCGCGGGCTGGGGAATCGACCGGTTCGGACGCAAGAACATGATCGTGCCGAGCACCCTGATAAGCGGCGGGGGCGTCTTCGTCATGGCGATGGCGCCGAACGTGCCGATGCTGTTTCTGGGGATTGCGATCTATGGCGCCGGAACCGGGGTGGCGGGTCCGGCGCCGGCGGCATATGTCGCCGATCTGGCAAAAGGCCGGAACTACGGCTCGACGCTTGGACTGTTCCGCACCATGAGCGATGCCGGTTTCGTCCTCGGGCCGATCCTGCTCGGATTCCTGGCCGACCTGCGAAACTACTCGTTTGCGCTGTACATCAATGCCGGGTTACTTGTCGCGGCCGGATTGATGTTTGCGTTCTTCGCGCGAGAGGTTCGCGGATCAGGCGAGGACGTGTCAGAGAGGCGAACCACTCATGGCAGGGAATCCCCAGCCCGCCCCGGTGACGAGCCGTCCAGTCAGTAACCAAGCACCTGACCGCCGATCGTGTAGGTCAGCAGGGTAATCAGGAACACCGCGATCACGTTTAGCCAGATTCCGGCTCTGACCATGTCGCCGATCCCCACCAGGCCGGATCCGAACACGATCGCGTTCGGCGGGGTGGCCACCGGCATGATAAACGCGCAGGTGGCGGCAAGCGCGGCGGGAACCAGGAGCACCAGTGGCTCCACGCCGATACCAAGCGCCAACCCTCCCAGGATCGGAAGAAACGTGGCCGCCGTCGCGGTGTTGCTCGTCAGGTTTGATAGCAGTGTCGTCACCAGGATCGTTCCCACCACCAGCCCCACCGCCGGGAGAGTGTCAAGCAGGAGGAACTGCGATCCGATCCATTCGTCCAGTCCTGATGCCTGGATCGCTGTCGCCAGGCTGAGCCCACCGCCGAAGAGCAGCAGCACGTTCCAGGGTAGCCGGTTGGCAGTGTCCCAGTCCATCACAAAGACGCCGGCCCGTGCGTCAACCGGGATCGAAAAGAGCAACAGCGCCGCAATTATGGCGATCGCGGGGTCTGTGAGTTGCTCGATCCACGGCACGTTGTCGGCTACCCGGTCGATGCCGGTCACCGGCTCGCGGAAGATCCACGCGAGCGCGGTCCCGGAGAATACAGCCAGGACGATCTGCTCGGCTCGGGACATGGGTCCCAGCATGCGGAACTGCTCCGCGATGAGCGCTTCCCCGTCCGGGACTTCGTCGATCTCCGGACGGAAGACAATACGGGCCAGCACGAACCAGGCGATGCTCAGAAAAACGACCACGAGCGGGATACCGACGAGCATCCACTGCCCGAATCCGATCTCGATCCCGTAGCTGCGCTCGACAAATGCCCGGAGGAACAGGTTTGGCGGGGTTCCGATCAGTGTCCCCACTGAACCGATGCTCGCGGCGTACGCGACAGCGAGCATGAGTCCGGTTGCGAAATGTGGGGTCAGAATCTGCCCGTCCGGAACGTCGATCCCATCGCGAATCGACTGCTCGCGAAGCCGGCTGGAGATCAGCGACACAATGCTGACCGCGATCGGCAGCATCAGCACGGTCGTCGCGGTGTTACTGATCCACATGCTCAGAAAGGCGGTCGCGACCATGAATCCCGCGATGAGTCTCGGCGGCTTCGTACCGACCAACAGGACGATGAGCAGCGCGATGCGGCGATGAAGATTCCAGCGCTCCATCGCGAGTGCCAGGACGAATCCACCCATGAAGAGGAAGATGACGTCAGTGGCATAAGGAGCGGTTGCCTCTCCGACCGAAAGCACGCCGACCAGCGGAAACAAGGCAATCGGGATAAGAGAGGTGGCGGCCAGCGGCAATGCCTCGGTCATCCAGAGGATTGCCATCAGCAGGCCGATTGCGGCGGTTCCGCGAGCCTCTGGTGAAAGGTCCGCCCCGCCGATCTCAAGCCCGTAGTACACGCCGACGGCGACGAGTGGCCCGCCGAACCGCCCGGTCCAGGCGAGTCGAAACGTCGGTTTGCCCCGGCTTCCATCGTCCCGGATTGGTTGTGGTGCAGTCATTGGACTCCCGGAAGAATCTCTGCCTTAGCGCCAAATAACACGGTAGCACAGGGGTTTATCCGCTGCGCCGCGCCGGGATGAACGACCGTCTCATCATTTGCCTCTGGCGATCGCGCGAGTCCCGAGGCGATGCGGTTGCGGTTCGCGTCACGATGTCCGGGGCATGACAGGCTTGGGTCATCGGCCCCTACTCTCAGCCTGCCAATGTCAGCAGTAACCGGTCTAGTAAACGATCCCGAAAACCCATCCCGCTGTTGTAAACGCAACAAGCGTAATCAGGAGTACCGAGACGACGTTAAGGAAGATCCCCGCTCGGACCATCTGTGTAATCTGGATGTGACCGGATCCGAACACGATCGCGTTCGGCGGAGTCGCCACCGGCATCATAAAGGCGCATGACGCGGCCAGCGCGGCCGGAATAATCAAGAGCAACGGATCGACGTCGATCCCCATCGCCACGCCGCCGAGAATCGGAAGAAAGGTTGCGGAGGTCGCTGTATTGCTGGTCAATTCTGTCAGGAGGAGAATGATCATCACTGACGCCGCCACAAGCAGGATCAGCGGGAGAAACTCCAGGATCGTGACCCGCGTCCCGATCCAGGCGTCCAGCCCGCTCGTCTGCACTGCAGTCGCCAGGCTCAATCCGCCGCCGAAGAGTAGCAGCACGTTCCAGGGGAGCCCCTTCGCGGTTTCCCAGTCCATGACGAACTCGCCCTCTCGCGGGTGTACCGGAATCGCGAAAAGCGCGACCGCCGCAGCGATCGCGATCCCCGGATCGCTGATCTGAGTCACCCAGGGCTGTCGCTCGGCGAGCCAGTTCCAGCTTGTTACCGGCTCCCGGAGAATCCAGGAGGATGCCGTAGCGATGAAGATCGCCAGCACGATCTTTTCGCCGCGGGTCATCCGCCCGAGTTCCTGCATTCGGTGCCAGATCACTGCCTGGCCGCCGGGTATGACGTCGACCTCCGGGGGATAGAGCACCCAGGTCAGCAGGAACCAGGCGATGGTCAGAAAGACAACCGCAAGGGGGATCCCGACGAGCATCCACTGACCGAACCCGATCTGGATGTCGTAGTTCGTGTCCAGGAATGCCCGCATGAACAGGTTAGGTGGGGTACCGATCAGCGTGCCAACTGATCCGATGCTCGCCGCGTAGGCAACCGCCAGCATGAGCCCGGTCGCGAACGACGGTGCGCCGGCGGCAAACTCCGGAACGTCGATCGAGTCGTCGACGTCGTCCGGCAAGACCTGTTCGCGCTCCAACTGGCCGATCACGATTACGATGATCGAGACGGCGATGGGAAGCATGAGAACCGTCGTCGCGGTGTTGCTGATCCACATGCTCAGAAACGCGGTCGCGATCATGAACCCGGCGACGAGCCGCCGCGGTCGGGTGCCGACCAGCAACACGATGGCCAGCGCGATACGGCGATGCAGCCCCCAGCGCTGCATGCCGAGCGCGAGCATGAAGCCACCCATGAACAGAAAGAT
>SKKR01000163.1 GCA_007123655.1 Thermomicrobiaceae bacterium | reverse complement strand
TGGCTTCAGGACCACCCGAGGCTCGCCCGCGTCTACTACCCCGGCCTTCATGATCACGAAAGCCACGAAACCGCGAAGCGTCTCCTGGCGGACGGGAAGTTCGGAGCGATGGTCGCGTTCGAGATCAAGGACGGGACCCAGGAAGACGCGTTCGCGTTCATGCGCTCGCTGCGGATGATCGTCCCGGCGACAACTCTGGGCGATGTTCACAGCCTTGTCCTGTACCCGCCAATGTCGTCGCACCGTTCGCTCACCCCGGAGCAGCGGCAGGAGGTTGGCATCAGCGACGGATTGATTCGCCTCTCTGTCGGGATTGAAGATCCCGCGGACATTATCAACGACCTGGAACACGCACTGGGACAGGTTTGACAAAGGGGAACGCTAGTTCCCCGGGACGATCTTTGGAAGGAAACCAGATGGCCACCACGGAACAGACTTCGAAAGTTAGTGAGATCCGCTCCGAAATGCCCTACGCCAGCAATTACATCTTCTTGAATGCGGGCAGCTACGGCCCTATCCCGCAGCGAACATTGGACGCGATTCAGGCCTACCAGCAGCTCGAGTTCACCGAGGGGCGAAGCTTCGTTCGATTGGGGGAAACGAAGACTGTCGCGCGGGAAGCGGCGGCACAGGCATTCAATGTCCCGGTTAGTCAGGTGGCACTCGCCCGGAATACGACCGAAGGCATGAACATCGGGATTATGGGCATCAACTGGCAACAGGGTGACGAACTTATCATCACCGATACCGAGCACCCCGGCGGTCAGTACCCCAGCTACCTGGTCGCGCGCCGTTACGGAGTTCAGCTCCGTCGGGTAAAGCTCGGTGACGCCAGCGGCGATGTGGTCGGTGCCGTCGAAGCCGCGATCACGCCACGGACGCGCATGATCGTCACCTCCCACCTCACCTGGAACACCGGAACCGTCCTGCCTGTCCAAGAGATTCAGGAACTCGCCCGGAAGCATGATCTTTTGCTGATCCTGGACGCCGCGCAGTCGGCGGGCTCCATGTCAATCGACCTGAGTGATCTGGACATCGATCTGTACGCGACGCCGGGACAGAAATGGTTCTGTGGTCCCGAAGGCACCGGCGCGACATTCGTGAGCGAGCGAGGAATCGAACAACTCCAGCAGACCGTCGCCTCGGGGAGTTCGATGCAGTACGGGGCGGTAGAGCATGTCGGCGGGTACGTCCTGCCGCATACTGGCGCGAACCGGTTCGAGATGAGCGGGGTAAACCAGCCGAATATCGCCGGGTACACCACCAGCGTCAGCTGGATCTCACAGTATCTCGGGATGGACTGGGTCAGCGAACGCATCGCCCACCTCGGCCGTTACGCCTGGGATAAGCTGTCCAGGCTCGAAGCGGTCAATGTCATCACCCCGAAGGAACGCATGGCCGGGCTGGTCAGCTTCTCTGTCGAAGGCGTTGAACCTCCGGCGCTCGTCGAGCGGCTGGCGCAGGACGGCGTGATCATTCGCAACATCGGGTTCCCGGTCTGCTCCAGACTGTCGACCGGCTTCTACAACACGGAAGAAGACATCGACAAAGCGGTGTCTGCGATCGAGAACGCACACCGGGAACTTACGAAGTAGCGGATGACCACTGACTGAATTGAATTCTGATGACCCTGTCGCCGCGAGGAGGGACGAATATGTCAGCGTTTGCAAATGGACTGATTCTTTCTAATCTATCGTGGCCGGAACTCAGCGAAATCCAGGACCAGATCGAACTCGTGCTCCTCCCGGTCGGTTCGAACGAACAGCACGGGCCGAACCTTGCAATGGACATGGATATCGCCGCGTCCAGTGAGTTCTGCCGGCGTGCTTCCGCGGCCCTGCAACCCTCAGTTGCCGTGGCGCCACCGATGCCATGGGGCGTGTCCTTCCACCACATGAACTTCCCTGGAACGATAACCTTGTCCTCGGAGACGTTTATCCAGGTGCTGGTGGAAGTGATGGCGTCCCTGTACCATCACGGGTTCGAGCGATTCCTGATAGTTAACGGGCATGGAGGGAACATCCCGTCCATGAACGTTGCCATCGTCCGGGCGAAAGAAGAAATCGGAATGACCTTCGTCGGCGCCTGTTCGTACTTTGGATTCGCTGATCCTGACATCCGGGCGAAGCATGAAAAAACCGAACATACTGGACACGCCTGCGAGTGGGAAACGTCAGTGGCGATGGAGCTGGCACCGCCCGTCGTCAAGAAGAACACCCTCGCCCCGGGGGAGCTCACGGACCTGACGACGGGATTCCGGACGCAATTGCAAAAGTACGGCGTTCAGGTCCCGTACCGATTCGACGAGTTCACCAGAAATGGAGCCCTTGGCGACGCCACGCAAGCCACGGTTGAGGCGGGCCGGGAAATCGTCGAGAGCTCGCTCCAGAATTTCACCGGGTTCTGCCAGGAGCTCATCCGCCAGCACCCGGTCCACAGCGCGTGACAGGCAGCTCCGGGAGGTAGTCATGGCAGAGACAGCTCCCCAGAACTGGCCGGCCGGGCACCGGGCGGCGCTCGTCCTGTCGTTTGATGTCGATGGCGAATACGGGGTCATCAACCGCTACGGGGCCGACGACTGGTACTGGCGATCGCAAGCGCGGTATGACCTGGACGCCGGAATCTGGCGGGTGCTCAATGTCCTGGCTGATCTCGACGTCCAGGCCACATTCTGCTGGGTCGGTCGCTGCGTCGAAGACCGGCCGGACGCCATCCGGGCCGTCGCGGACGCCGACCACGAGAGTGCAACCCACGGTTGGGATCATCGCTACTACCGTGATATGAGCGCGGAGGAACAGGCGGAGGATCTGCGGCGCACAGCGTCTGCCATCGAGGATCAGACCGGTGAAGCGGCAATTGGGCACAAATCGCCGTCCTGGCGCTTCTCCGATGACACTGTTGCCGTCCTCCAGCAACTCGGATTTCGCTGGAACATGGACCTCGCGATCGGCGATCTCCCGGGGTTCAATCAGCCAGATAGCGCACTCGATCCAGTCGTCCAGCTTCCACCGTCACGGCTCTGGGACGACTACAGCTATTTCGTGGATCAGATCGCTCCTCCGGACAACGCGTACAACATGTGGCGGGACGACATCGACGTCCTGCGCGCCGAAGGCAAACTGATGTGCATGACATTCCATCCCTGGGTGATCGGGCGCCCGGCTCCATCACGGGCGCTGGTCCATTTCCTCGATTACGTTGTGAGCCTCGGAGACGTCTGGATTGCCCGCGCGGACCACGTGGCGCAGTGGTGGCGTGAAACACATAGTCCGGATAAGGCACAATAGAGGAGTTCTCAAGGAGAACGAACGGCTCCGCCAAACTGACATTTGGACCAGAGCATCTTTATGCTGGACGTACGAGCCGGAACAATCTCGAGTTACGTGCGACCATCACTACTCTTCGTCTTCGTTTGCGTCAGCACACTGGCGATAATCGCCGCATGCGGCGGGGACGACTACGAGGAACCGTCAGATACGGTGAATCCCGGCGTTGCCAACCCGGCCCCTTCTCCAGAACCGACTCCCGAACCTGAACCCACCGCCACCCCGGAGCCGCGGGCGACGGAAGCACCAGAACCTACCGAGACGCCTCCGCCTGACCCCACACCGACTGCAGAAGCCTCGGGCGACCAGGACCTTGAACCGACACCCGAGCCGGAACCTGAGCCACTGGACCTGCCATCCTCGGCGTTTCTGGGCGGAATGGTCCACATGTACCAGACCTTCAACAACTGCTCGGCCGCCTCGGTCTGTATGTTGCTGAGCCACTATGACATCGTGTTCGACCAGGAAACGCTGCGACCGATCATGCGCCCGAATGACGGCACCCGGCACGGCAAGAACGAGTACATGATCGGGTTCATTCGGGAACAGGGATTCGAAGCTCATCTCATGCACGGCGGCGATGTCGATACGATCAGGGCGTTCATTGCGCACGACATTCCGGTTATCGTGCAGCGCTGGCTGGAGCCTGATTCCGATCCGATCGGTCACTATTCGGTTGTCCGCGGTTACGACGACGAGGCCGGCGTCTTCAGGCTGAACGACTCCATGCACGGAGAAGACTTCCGGATCAGTTACGATCAGTTCGTGTCGACCTGGCGGGCGTTCAGTTACCGCTATATTCCGGTCTATCCACCGGATATGCAAGACGTCGTAGACCGCATCCTGGGCGAGGAAGTCGATATCCAGACCAACCGGCAGCGAACGCTCGAGCAGATTCGGGCAGAGCTCGAGGAACGCCCGGATGACGCGGAACTCATCTACTCACTTGGCACGAATCTGCACGATCTCGGGCGACACGAAGAAGCGATAGACGCATACGAGCGAGCCGCTTCGATCGGGCTTCCGCCGAAAATGCTCTGGTACGTGTACTGGCCAGCACGTTCGTTCAACGAGATCGGCGAGCACGATCGAGCGATCCAGGTCGCTGAACAGCAGATCGCCAGCGCGCAAACGTTCGGTGACATGCGGTACGAACGTGCCAGGGCGTTCGAGGAACTCGGGCAGATCGACCACGCGATCGCGGAGTACCGCCAGGCGCTGCGAGACGACCCGAAACTTCAGCGCGCCGAGGACGCGCTGGTACGGCTCGGGGCGCAGTAGCTCGTGTTACCGCCCTGAAGGTACGGAACAGCGTAGATGTCCGAAGCACCGAGTGAAGCGTCTGCTCCCTTTGCGAACGAAGACAGCGTCGCAATCGTCCTCCCCGGTTCAGGGATGCCCGGGATGCGGCACGACCCATCGATATCCCTTTTCCGGAGGCTCATTGAACGCGAGCTATCCGAAATGGAACTGCGTTGAAGGGTCCGGGATATCTCCGGAACAGCGCTATCCCGAAGAGACCGTGATGCGCGGTGATACGATCGTTGATCTCGCCGATCGATCCTGGTGATCGTCTGGATTCGTTCTCGCGGCACCCGGCAACAGCACGCTCTCCGTTGTCCGGCCTCTCATCCAGTGCTAGGCTGACGCGCCAGCCGGCGTTCCGTTCCTGGCTTTCAAGCAATGAAAGGGATCATCGTGAGCAATGACATCGTCTTCGTGAACGGGCACGTCCTCACCGGGCACAGAACCCCGAGCGACGCGACCGGCGTCGCGATCCACCAGGGGCGGATCGCTTCGGTCGGTTCGGATGCTGAGGCACGGGCCTGGGCCGGGCCGGGCACACCGGTAATCGATCTCAACGGACGCTCGATTGCTCCGGCGTTCAACGATGCACATTGCCATATCATGTCCGTCGGGTTCTCGGCGAAAGAAATCGATGCCCGTACACCGCCGAATCGACGAATTCAGGACATCGTCGAACGGGTCGCCGAACGAGCCAGCACCACCGAGACAGGGCGCTGGATCATTGCCCGCGGTTACGACCAGGCGAGGCTGGAGGACCAGCGACACCCGACGCGGGAAGACCTGGATCCGGTGTCCCCCTCACATCCCGTGATACTGGTGCGGGCATGCGGGCACATCAGTGTGGGAAACAGCCGCGCGCTCGAACTCGCCGGGATAGACGCGAACACCCGTGATCCGGAGGGTGGCACGATCGACCGGGGCGAGGACGGACGTCCGACCGGCGTCCTGCGCGAGGAAGCGAACCGAATGCTCCGGCGCGTAATACCGGCGCCTTCGGTCGATGAGATCCGGGAGGCGCTAGTTCTGGCCGGTCAGGAGTACTACTCCCGTGGTGTCACCAGCGCGGCCGAAGCGGGCATTCGCACCCCGGATGAGATGGCGGCCTACACGACGCTTCGCAATGAAGGCGCGCTCCCACTGCGAAGCTACCTCATGATGATGATCGACGAACGCCTGGAGCCGTTGCGGGAGCTGGGACTCCGCACCGGTTTCGGCGACGAGGTGCTTCGGATCGGACCGGCCAAGATCTTTCTCGACGGCTCTATCGGCGGGCGAACGGCCCGCATGTCCCAACCGTATGAAGGTGAGGACGACAACCTCGGGCTCTGGATGCAGGACCCGCAGGTCATGAAGGACAAGCTCAAAGCCGCGCACCACGCCGGATTCCAGTGCTGCGCACACGCCATCGGTGACGCGGCGATCGATCTGCTCCTGTCCGCGTTCGAGGAAGCGCTGGCTGAAGCACCGCGCGACGACCACCGACACCGCATCGAGCACTCCAGCATCCTCCGACCGGATCTGCTCGACCGAATTCAGCGGATCGGGGCGATACCGATCCCGGGTACCAGCTTCCTTCACGCCTTTCAGAAGGCGTACGTCGCGAACCTCGGCATGGACCGGATCCGCTACGCCTACGCGATGCGAGAGTTCCTGAATCGTGGCATCGTGGCCGCGGCGAGCACCGATGCGCCGGTCGTGTCCACCAGCGCGATGATCGGGATTCAGACGATGATGACGCGCCTCAGCGAAGAGGGCGAAGAGCTCTACGCCGAGGAGAAGATTACGCTCGAAGAGGCGATTCATGCGTACACCTGGGCGGGCGCGTACGCATCCTTCGAGGAGAACCTAAAGGGCACGCTCGAACCTGGCAAGGTCGGCGACGTTGCTGTGCTGGAAGGGGACTTGCGGGATGTCCCACCGGAAGCAATGAGCACTGTCAACGTTGATCTGACAGTCATGAATGGCGACGTCGTTTATCAGCGTGGCGACAACTAACCAGGAGGAGGCGGGACCCCGGCATTGGCGAGAATCACACTGACCGGGGTCGTGCCTTGGTTTGCCGAACGGTGCACTACCCGCGCTTGTAGGTTCCGATCAGGCGGTTCATGCCGATGACGTTGGGCTCGACGTTCTCCAGGAACTGCTCGAGTGACAGCCCTGGTTCCAGGTCGGGATCACGATCCAGCGCGAGAACCCAGAAATAGTAGTGGTGTCTTCCATGGCCCTCAGGCGGCATCGGGCCGCCATAGGCATTTTTTCCGAAGTCAGTCCCGCCGTTGGTGCCCTCACTGGTCCCCTCATCCAGACTCGTCGTCGTGGCCGGGAGGTTATAGAGCACCCAGTGGGAAAAACCGTACGTACCGGGTTTGACGAGCGGGGCATCCGGGTCATGGCAGATAACGGCGATGGACTTCGTGCCGTCCGGCGGGTTACTCCAGGCGAGCGCCGGCGACACGTCCTCTCCCTCACCGGTATGTTTCGTCGGGATCTTACCGTGGTGTTCAAACGCCGGGCTGGTGATCTGCATATCGGACAATGCGAATCCCATGCTTCTCTCCCTTCCGCGAATTCCTCGTTACCGTCACAGGCAGTTCCGCCGTGACACGCATTCGTACCCGACAGCCAACAGACTACTATCGATCCGAACCGCTGTCACACGGATCTGTCTCGAGGATCGTCGCAAGATCAACACCGTTCCATCGAGGATAAGTGGTTCCCGGAATCAATGCTTCCGGTGATAATAGGTTGGCTTACGGCAAAGTACTGAGGTTCCTACAGACTGGAAGGAGACAGACGTGCTGACGATCACGTTCATTGGTCATTCTGCATTCGCCCTTGATTCCGACGGCAAACAGGTACTCGTCGACCCGTTCATCAGCGGGAATCCGGCAAGCACGCACAAGCCGGAGGACTTCAGTCCAGCGACAATCCTCATCACGCATGCTCATAACGATCACGTCGGAGACACCGTGGACATCGCCAGGCGAAGCGCCGCCACAGCGATCACCGTGGTCGAGCTTGCCGACTACCTGGAGATGCAGGGTGTTGAGGTGATCGCCACGAACCACGGAGGGACGGCGTCATTTAACGGCGGCACAGTGAAGTTCGTCCCGGCCTGGCATTCATCGTCATACACCACGATGGACGGAAATCTGGCTCCAGGCGTACCGGCCGGATTGATCGTGCGATTCGGCGGGAAAACGATCTACTTCGCCGGTGACACTGCGCTCTTCAGTGACATGAAACTGATCGGTGAGGAGGGGATCGACATCGCCATCCTGCCGATTGGCGACCTGTTCACCATGGGGCCGGATGACGCGGTTCGCGCGGTGACATTCGTCGATCCGGAGATCGTCATCCCGTGCCACTACAACACGTTTCCCGCGCTGGCGCAGGATGGGCCCGCCTTCAAACAGCGGGTAGACTCGGAGACAGGTGCGACCACGATCCTGCTGGATCCCGGTCAGACCTACTCGGCAACGTGACCGCGATGAAACCGAGTCCGGGAGGCGAGCCAATGGCAGAAGGAAACCAGCCGCAGAGTCCGGCCGAACGCCGGAAGCAAATGACCGCCGAAATGGAACGAACGGCCTTTCAGCGCAAAGCGGTCTCCCGGAAGTCAGCCCGGGAGACGCTTGAGGAGGCGGTCGAATTCTTCAACGAGCGAGGCTACAAGTCGGGGTTTTCAGCCCGGCCGAATCAGATTTACATCATGGGCGGCAAGGAAGGTCTGATCCCCAGGGTCAACGGGGACATCCGTGCCCAGGAAAATGTGGGCAAGGGGAAGGTGACCATGCTGACGTTGAACGGATTCGGGGAGAATCTCAGCCAGACGATGGGCGAGTACGTGGAATTCTTGCGTACTCAGCGCCAGCGCTAGTCGAGCATTGATTTCCTTGACACATCCCTGCCTCATGTTGTAGTCTGGAGCCACTCACATAACCGGCAGGTTAAACAATTGACGTAGCACCATCGCGCTGCGCGAGCATGCGCCGCGACCGGCGATTTCCGCGCAACGAGTGCGATGAATCGGGGTGATGATGCATCATCGAATCGACGCCTATGGAGCCAGCTATCGTGGGTTCGCGACGGACGTGTACGCTCAGGTTCGAAGCAGAACGTACGGTGACGATCTGGGACAAACCGGCTGGATGAACGCCGACGAACACGACCTGTTTCTGAGCTGGCTTGACCTGGATCACGATTCCCGTCTGCTCGAGGTTGCGTGCGGTTCTGGTGGCGCGCTGCTGCGAACTGCGAAGCTGACCGGATGCGAGGCCCAGGGGATCGATATCCACGAGGATGCGATACGAGCGGCCCGCGCTATGGCTGACAATGAGGGGCTGGCGGACCGTGTGACGTTCGACGTCACAGATGCCGGCAACCAGCTTCCTTACCCGGACAACTCGTTCAGTGCCATCATCTGCATCGATGCCATAAATCATCTACCAGATCGCGCGGAACGACTCCGGGACTGGGCTCGCATACTCCGCCCGGGGGGTCGCATCGTATTCACCGATCCGATCGTTCTGACCGGACCAGTGTCCAACGACGAGATCGCGGTTCGGAGTTCGATCGCGTACTTCCTGTTCGTTCCGCCCGACTTTGACGACCGGCTGCTTCTGGATTCAGGGTTCAGAGTTCTTGAAAAGATCGATCGTTCAGAAAACAACGAGCGAATCGCACGTTCCTGGCGTGAAGCGCGCGAGGGGCTTGAAGCGGAGTTGAGAGAAATCGAAGGCGACGAAACGTACGACGGGTCGCAGCGGATCCTGGAGGTCGCGGAGCGCCTGGCGTCGGAACGGCGCCTGTCGCGATTCGCCTATTGCGCGGAGATTCAATAGCGTTCCACCTGAGACGCCGGCTACGGTTTCGTCGCTTCCTCGCCGGTAACAATCCCGTACTGCTCGTTCAGTTCATCGAGATCGTCCAGAATGCCCGCTTCTTCTTTCATCCGGTCGCGATGGTACTTCTTGATCGCGGCCTTGAGCGTGCCAAGCGCCAGCGTTGCACATTTCGGACGCGTTTTGACAACATCGCGCCCCAGGATGTCCATCATCACGTGGTAGTCGAGATTGATGACGTCGTCGATTGTCCAGTTCTCGTCGTGGATCATCTCCAGGAGAATGGAAGCACCTGCCTGGCTAATGGTGCATCCCTCACCTTCGAACGAAACGTCAGCGATCGTCGTCCCTTGTTCGCCTACATTGAGGTAGACAGTGATTACGTCGCCGCAACCTGGATTGCCGCCGGGCATGGTGACGTCGCTCGGGTCGAGCGGGTGTCGATGGCGCGGGTTTTCGTAGTGATCCAGCAGAATCTCTATCTGTTCCTGTCGGTCCATCAGTTCTGATCTGCTCCAGTCGATTATCAATATTGAAAGCGGTTCATGGGCCGGCGCAAGATTCGCGCCGGCCCTGGCTGTAACGTCCGTCAACGCTCGATCGGCACCCCGACCACGTTGCCCCACTCCGTCCAGGAACCATCATAGTTGGTCACCTTCGGGTAGCCGAGCAACTCATGCAGGACGAACCAGGAGTGGCTGGAGCGCTCACCGATCCGGCAATAGACGACGATGTCCTTGTCCGGCGTGATACCTTCCGATTCGTACAGCTGCTTGAGTTCGCCCGCGTCTTTGAACGTCCCGTCCTCATTCACCGCTTTGCCCCAGGGAATGTTCCGGGCGCCTGCGATATGGCCGCCGCGGAGCGCACCTTCCTGCGGGTAGTCAGGCATGTGCGTCATCTCCCCGCTGTACTCGCCCGGAGAGCGGACATCG
Source organism: Thermomicrobiaceae bacterium (assembly GCA_007123655.1). Lineage (GTDB taxonomy): Bacteria > Chloroflexota > Chloroflexia > Thermomicrobiales > Thermomicrobiaceae > SLMJ01. Next base: position 5,334 of record SKKR01000163.1, on the reverse strand, counting down.
ACGAGCGGCTTTCCGTCGGAGACCTTCTTGCGCCCCTTGTAGCCGATGTGCTCCAGCACGTCTTCGCGGAAGACCCGAAGCTCGGGACGTGGCGTCGGTACTAGATAAGTCGCCGGCTCGAACGACGGCACCTCGCGGGTCATCTCACGCTGCTCGGCCTCCCACTTGACCCTGCCACCGTCCATGATCTTCAGGTTATCGTGTCCCATGTGCTTGAAGAACCAGTAGGCGTAAGCGGCCCACCAGTTGTTCTTGTCGCCGTACAACACGATGGTCGTGTCCGGCGAGATGCCGAACCGGCCCATCAGTTCGGCGAATCCCTCCGGACCAATGAAATCGCGAACCAGCTGGTCCTGGAGATCAGTGTGCCAGTCCACTTTGACCGCATTCGGAACGTGCCCCAGCTCGTAGAGCAGCACGTCTTCGTCGGACTCAACTATGCGGATTGACGGGTCGTCTTTGTGCTGATCAACCCAGTCAGTGCTGACCAGGACGTCCGGATTGGCGTAGCCTCGCTCTTCGATTTTCGTTGCCATCGATAACACCTCTCTCTGTAAATGTGATGCACGGCGGTCCTGAGAACTCCCAACCGGGTCGCACATTTCGCGGGCTGTAACCCTTGCAGCACCTGCAACGCCGGTCCGCGTTGACGAATTCCGACCCCTATAGTAGAGTATCGGTGGTCGGCTTGTAAAGAATGATTCTCAGGTAGGAGTAAGTCTTAGTGTCAGCCGACAGAGGGTTCCGGATGACGCCACAGAGATCGGTGATTCTCGAGGAGGTCAAAGGCTCTGATCGCCATATGACCGCCGGCGAGATCTACGAGCGTGTCCGGAAGCGTTATCCATCCATGGCCTACGGCACCGTCTACCGGACGCTGCACCTCTTCGCCGAGCGAGGAATCATACAGGAGTTCCCGTTCGGTGACCAGGCGAGCCGATTCGACGGTCGGGTCGACCGGCACGATCATGTCCATTGCCAGGTATGCGGTGGACTGTTCGACGTCGATGTCCCGATCGCAATTCTCGCCAGGCAGGTCGCGGAAGAGCAGACCGGTTTCGAGATCGACGGCCACCAGACCGTCTTTCAAGGGGTCTGCCCGGATTGCCAGGCCAAACGGAAGGGTAACGGCGCGAATACGCGATAGCCGCCGGTAGTTGGGCAGGGATGCCCTTGCGGGTCGGGCTCGCTTCGTGTATTTGTAAACTAAACGGTTTTGAAATCTGCCAGCGGCAGTGTTTACTGGTTGTCTGTATGGAGGTCGAAGGGTAGTCGATGAGCGATACGCCACTTTTTCAGGTCGAGAACTTGCACGCCGGTATCGAGGGTGAAGAGATTCTCAAAGGCGTTGATCTGACGATCAACCGCGGCGAGATCCACGCGCTCATGGGCCCGAACGGCTCGGGCAAGAGCACCCTCGCCTATATCGTGGCGGGGCACCCGAACTATGAGGTGTTCGAGGGCCGCGTCCTGTACAAGGGAGAAAACGTCCTGGAGATGGGCGCTGATGAACGCGCCCAGCTTGGCATGTTCCTGGCATTCCAGTACCCGACCACGATCCCGGGCGTCAGCATGGCGAACTTCCTGCGCCTGGCGGTCAATTCGGTCAGAGGCGAAGATGACGGCGAAGGCGGAAAGAAACGAATCGCTCCGCGCGAGTTTCGCCGCATGCTTCGCGAAAAGATGCAGATGCTCAATATCGACGAGTCGTTCGCCACACGCTACCTCAACGAGGGGTTCTCCGGCGGTGAGAAGAAGCGCGCCGAGATCCTCCAGATGGCGATGCTGGAGCCGGAATTCGCGATCATGGACGAGACCGTCTCCGGTCTCGACATCGACGCGCTCCGGACGGTGTCAGAGGGCGTCAACAAGCTGTACGACGGTACGATGGCGATGCTGCTGATTACGCACTACCAGCGGCTTCTCAACCACATCAAACCGCACTACGTTCACGTCATGCTGGAGGGACGAATCGTCCAGTCCGGCGGCCCGGAACTGGCCGAAGAACTGGAAGCCAAGGGCTACGAGCAGATACGGAGCGAGTTGACACCGGCGGGCTAATCCACGCCGACGTTAGCGTCTCGACTCAATCGCGCCTGAAAGTGAGGCCGTCATGGTAACCAAGCCGGATATCGATCTCGGGCAGTACAAATACGGATTCTCCGACCCGGAGAATTACCACTTCAAGTCTCGCAAGGGACTGGACGAGGACATCGTCCGGGAGATCTCCCAGATGAAGGGAGAGCCGGAGTGGATGCGAGACTTCCGGCTCAAGTCGCTGGAATACTTCCGGAAACGCCCGGTTCCGACCTGGGGCGGCGATCTCAGCGATCTCGACTTCAACGAGATTTTCTACTACGTCCGCGCCAGCGAAGCGACCGGCAAGAGCTGGGATGATGTTCCCGAGTACATCAAGAACACGTTCGAGAAGCTCGGCATCCCGGAAGCGGAGCGGAAGTTCCTCGCCGGCGTCGGCGCTCAGTACGAATCCGAGGTCGTCTATCACTCCCTGCAGGAGGACCTCGAGAACCAGGGCGTGATCTTTCTGGACATGGACTCGGCCCTGCGGGAGCATCCGGAGATCGTCAAGCAGTACATGGGCACGATCATCCCGCCGAACGACAACAAGTTCGCCGCGCTCAACTCCGCGGTGTGGTCCGGCGGATCGTTCGTCTATGTGCCGAAGGGCGTCAAAGTTGAGATCCCGCTGCAGGCGTACTTCCGCATCAACGCGGAAAACATGGGCCAGTTCGAGCGGACCCTGATCATCGTCGAGGAAGACGCCTACGTCCACTACGTGGAAGGCTGCACAGCGCCGACCTACACGACCAATTCGCTGCACAGCGCGGTCGTTGAGATCATCGTTAAGGAAGGCGGCCGTTGCCGCTACACGACGATCCAGAATTGGTCAAAGAACACCTACAACCTGGTGACCAAGCGCGCCGCGGCGTACAAGAACGCCACAATGGAGTGGGTGGACGGCAACCTGGGCTCGAAACTGACCATGAAGTACCCGGCCGTCTGGCTGATGGAGCCGGGCGCTCGTGGTGAGGTCCTCTCCGTTGCGTTCGCGACAGATGACATGCACCAGGACGCCGGCGCCAAAATGGTTCATGTGGCGCCAAATACGTCGTCACAGATCATCTCCAAGTCGATCTCCAAGGGAACGGGGCGATCGACCTACAGAGGGCTCGTCAAAGTTCACAAGGGCGCGTCCAACGTTAAGGCAAACGTGGTCTGTGACGCGCTTCTGCTTGACGAATCAAGCCGTACGGATACATACCCGTATATGGAGATCGAAGAGGAGCAGGTCTCGATCGGCCACGAGGCGACCGTCTCCAAGGTGGCAGAGGAGCAACTCTTCTATCTGCAGAGCCGCGGTGTCTCCGAGGCCGACGCGATGAGCATGATCGTGAGCGGCTTCATTGAACCGGTCGCCAAGGAGCTGCCGCTCGAGTACGCAGTCGAGCTGAACCGCCTGATCCAGCTCGAGATGGAGGGGTCAGTCGGGTAGCCGCCCCTGCCATCTGGTTCGGGCACACGGGAATCCGTACGACGAACAAGCAGCGACTGGAGGTCGAGTGCCAGGCGGCCGGAACGCATGGGCGCTCACCTCCATCCGTGAGGGAGCAGCATGGAAGCATCGGTTCAGGAAGCAACAAAAGGCTTTTCTCGTCGAGCGGCGGAGGAGCTTTCGCTGCGCCGCGGCGAGCCAGACTGGGTACGAGAGATGCGCCTGTCCGCCTGGGATACTTATGAAGCGATCCCGATGCCGAAGCGGACGGACGAAGAGTGGCGCCGGACCGATATCCGCCGGGTGCCGATAGACGACGTCGTCCCATTTACCGAACTGCGCGACAAGGCAGGCTCCCGGCAGGATCTGCCGGCCAGGGTCCTTTCGGCACTTTCAACCGGCGTCGAGGACTCGGGACTCAACGTCCAGGTCGATTCGTCTCCGGTCTATACGGAGGTCCAGCCAGGAATTTCCGAGCAGGGAGTGATCTTCACAGATCTGCAATCCGCGCTGGAACACTACCCGGACCTCGTTCGTACGTATCTGTTCGGGGCGGTTCCGGTTGACGACAACAAGTTCGCCGCGCTCAACGCGGCGTTCTGGAGCGGCGGAACATTCCTTTACGTCCCGTCCGGCGTCGAGATCGAAGTGCCGTTCAGAAATGTCGTGTACAACGAAACCCCAGGCGCGTCCGTGTTTTCGCACACGCTTGTCGTTGCCGAGGACGAGGCATCCGTCGTGCTTGTCGATCACTGGAGTTCGGCTGAAGGTGAAGACCTTTCACTGTCCTGCAATGTGATCGAAGTGCACGTCGGAGAGGCGGCCCAGGTCCGGTACATCCAGTTGCAGGACTGGGGACGGAACATGTGGAGCTTCAACACCCAGAAGGCCCACTGCGCTCAGGACGCGCAGGTCAACTTCCTGAATGTGGCGCTGGGTGGGAAGTTCAGCCGCAGCAATATCGCCGGGATCCTGAACGGCGCCGGTTCGCTGGCCGAGATGCTCGGCATCTATTTCGCCGACGAGAACCAGCACATCGATCACCTCACGCGGCAGGAACACGTTTCACCTTACGCCACGTCCGACCTGCTGATCAAAGGAGCGCTGAAGGACCGATCCCGGACTGTCTATTCCGGGCTGATCAAGGTTCACCCACATGCCCAGCGGACAGACGCCTATCAGTCGAACCGGAATCTGGTGCTGAGCCGGAACGCTCGAGCAGACACGATTCCGAATCTCGAGATTGGCGCGAACGACGTCCGGTGCACGCACGGGGCAACCGTCAGCCAGGTCGAAGAGGAGTACATTTTCTACCTGATGAGCCGGGGAATCACGCGCACCGAAGCGATCAAACTCATCGTGGACGGCTTTTTCGATGAAGTGATCGAACGCGTCCCGGTGGAAGAGGTACAGGAGTTCGTTCGGGAGGCGATCGCACGAAAGATCGGACTATGAGTACCCAGACGAACCGCCCGCAAACGTTCGATGCTCAACGGGTTCGAGCCGACTTCCCCATTCTGGGCGAAACGTCCCGGGGGAAGCGGCTTGCCTATCTCGACAGCGCGGCGAGCACGCAGAAGCCGGCGCAGGTTATCGAGGCGGTCAACGCGTTCTATCGCGAATCAAACGCCAACGTGCATCGCGGGGTCTACGAACTCAGCGAGGCATCGACCGAGCTCTACGACCAGGCTCGACGCACGGTGGCCAGACTGGTCAACGCGGCGGATCACCGGGAATGCGTCTTCGTCCGGAACACCACGGAGGCGATCAATCTGGTCGCCAGTAGCTGGGGGCGCGCCAATCTCACTGCCGGCGATACG
>SKKR01000552.1 GCA_007123655.1 Thermomicrobiaceae bacterium | reverse complement strand
TAACCGACCGGCAAGACGACGAACGGCCGTTCATTCCGCGGTCGACCGAGCAGGTCCCGAAGGAAGCTCATCGGGCTGGGGGTGTGTGTCAGACAGCAGAGCCCCGCGGTGGTGATCGATGCGATGAACAGGCCGACCGCGATGCCCACCGATTCCTGGGCGTAGTAGTGTTTATTGCGGACTTCGTTTCCGGCCTCGTCAACCGTCAGTCCGAACGGCTGCTCGAAGACGACCACGACATACGGTGCGTCGGTTAGATGTGGCTTGTGATGATCGGTGCCAAGCGGCGCCAGGGCGTCCTGCCACTCGGCTGAGATACGACGCTCGTAGAAGTCCCGCTCGGTCTCCTCGGCCGCTTCTCGCATCTGGAGTTTCACGTCCGGGTCCGATACGACGACGAACGTCCACGGCTGCTGGTTCGCCCCGGACGGAGCGGTCCCGGCGGTGGCAACAGCGTTCTCGATCAGTTCGAACGGTACCGGCTCGCTCGAGAACTGTCTGATCGTCCGGCGTGAGCGCATCGTTTCCAGGAACGAGTGTGATCGCTGAAAACTCTCGTCCTCCGGAAGACGTTCAAACTCGAACGGAACGGGCCGGTGACTGTGTGGTGTCGTGTTCGCACTCATAGCTCCCCCGATCTTCGCTGCGAACCCTCTTAGCGCGCTATCTGGTCAGGTCGCGGCATTCTACCATCGTTGTGACCGACGTTCTCAGTAAACGTACGCGCAGTTGGTCATCCCGCGCTGGTGTATCCTGAGGCCCTGGATAAGCACCAACGCGGCATGATCGAGTGGAGCGAAACATGACGATCGAATCCGGAAAGACGCGCATCGAGCGCGACAGCATGGGCGAGATGGAAGTTCCGGCCGAGGCACTGTATGGCGCATCGACGGCCCGGGCTGTGGAGAACTTCCCGATCAGCACCCTTCGGTACACCCGGCAGATGATCCGCGCGATCGGGCTGATCAAGAAGGCGGCAGCGAGTGTCAACGAGGAGTTGGGGCTTCTGACCGGTGAGAAATCGCGTCTGATTCAAGACGCGGCACAGGAAGTGGCCGACGGTCGGTGGGATGAGCATTTTCCGATCGACATCTTCCAGACCGGCTCGGGTACGTCGACGAACATGAACGCCAACGAGGTGATCGCAACGCGGGCCGCTCAGATCGCCGGGACTGAGCGACCGGTGCATCCGAACGACGACGTCAACATGTGTCAGAGCAGCAACGATGTCATTCCGGCGAGCATCCACCTCTCCGCGTACCTCACGATACAGGACGACCTGCTGCCGGCGATGGATCACCTCCACCGCACCCTCGAACAGAAGGCGGCTGAAACAAGTGATGTGGTCAAAATGGGACGGACGCATCTCATGGACGCGATGCCGGTGACGGTTGGCCAGGTCGCAGGGGGGTGGGCCGCTCAGGTGGCGCAGTCTCGCGATCGCGTTCGGGCGACGCTCCCCCGGCTGGGGCAACTGGCGATCGGTGGTACGGCGGTCGGCACGGGGATCAACGCCCATCCGGAATTCGGACGGCGCGTGGCGGAGCGATTGTCCAGGGAAACGGGGCTCGATCTGCGGGAAGCGGACAACCATTTCGAGGCACAGGCAACCCAGGACACCGCCGTCGAGGTCAGCGGTCAACTCAAGACCTACGCTAGTGCGCTGATGAAGATCGCCAACGACCTACGCTGGATGAACAGCGGGCCGCAGGGTGGCCTCGGCGAGATCCGGTTGCCGGCCCTGCAGCCAGGCTCGTCCATCATGCCCGGAAAGGTGAACCCGGTCATCCCGGAAGCAACGATGATGGTTGCTGCCCAGGTCATCGGGAACGACGCAACAATCACGACCGGGGCGCATCACGGGAACTTCGAGTTGAACGTGATGCTGCCGGTCATCGGGTACAACCTGGTGCAGTCCATTGAACTCCTGGCATCGGCATCGCGCGTCCTGGCTGACAAGGCAGTGGCCGGTTTCGAGGTTAACGAGGAAGCGATGGCGGAGGTGGTCGAGAAAAACCCGATCATGGTCACCGCGCTGAACGCGATCATCGGATACGAAAAGGGGGCGGAGATCGCCAAGCGCGCCTACGCCGAGAACCGCCGCGTGAAAGACCTGGCACTGGAAATGACGGATCTCTCCGAGGAAGAACTGGACCGGCTGCTCGATCCACGAGACTTGACAAGGGGAGGAATCCGCGGGGATTAGCCGCGCTATCAGTCCGCATGCAGAAACGCGCAACGTACTGCGTCCCCGCGAGGTTTGCCCATTCACAGGGATGGCACAACCCCTGGGCACGCCTCTGTTAGGATCGCGGGTGTTCTGACCGGAAGCTATTGGCGCTTGAGCGGAGGCTCGCGGTGAAGCTCTCTCGCGTACTGTTCCGGATCCTGGGACGGCGCTTGCCAGTCACTGACGGCGAGCGCAGTGTCGACGGGTTGATGAACCCGGTGACGATTCGCCGCGATGAATTCGGCATCCCGCATATCGATGCCAGCAATGACTGGGACGCCTGGTTCGCGCTCGGGTTCTGCCAGGGTCAGGACCGGGCATTTCAGCTCGAATGGATCGTCCGTGCTGTGCGAGGGACGATGGCGGAGGCGGTCGGGGTTGATGGTATCCCTGTCGACCGGATGAGCCGGCGCGTCGGATTCAAACGCGCGGCCGACGCTCAGTTCAACGCCCTTGACCCGGATATTCAGCTGATGCTCTGCGCCTTCGCTGAGGGGATCAATGCGGGGCGGCAATCTGGACTGTCACGGCAGCCGCATGAATTCAGCATTCTCCGCACGAGCCCTACCGCCTGGACTGCGTCCGACTCACTTGGCTATCTGATGTTCACCTCGCTGGCGATATCGACGAACTGGGTATCCGAACTTGCCCGGTATCAGGTGCTGGTCAACGACGGACCGGACGCGCTGGCAGCAATCGAGCCGGAGTCGGCGTCGTGGTTAAACGTCACGAGCCCTCCGGGTGCTACGGCCGGGCAGGTTGCCTCGAGTCTTCTGGAGGAAGCGGAAGCACTGGTGGACGCGCTGGGGATCGATGTCGGCGGTTCGAACAACTGGGTGCTCGCCGGCGAGCGAACGGCGAGCGGGAAGCCGTTACTCGCCAATGACGCGCACATGAGTCCCGCACTACCTGCTGCTTTTTATCTGGCGCACATATCGACACCGGAGTGGAGCATTGCGGGCGCGTCCTTCGCGGGTGCTCCCGGATTCTACATTGGGCACAATGGACACAGTGCGTGGGGTATCACAGTCGGATATCTGGACAACACGGATTTGTTTATCGAAGAGATCGGAGCGGACGGGCTGTCGGTCCGGGAAGGTCGCGAGTTCGTCCCGTGCGAGGTTCGTGACGAGCACATAAGGGTGCGCGGTGCCGGCGATGTGATCGAGCGCGTCCTGGTGACCGACCGGGGGCCGATCATCGGGCCAGCGCTCGCCGGCGATGTCGGGTCAGTTTCGCTTTCAGCGGCGTGGCTCCAACCGCGGCCAGCGAGAAGCGTTCTCGGCGCGCATCGCTGGCGGTCCTTTGAAGATTTTCACCGGGATACGTTGCAGCACACGAGTATATCCCTGAACATCGTCTACGCGGATTTCAGTGGCGATATTGGCTGGGTGCTCGCAGGCGAGATTCCTCAGCGACAGGGTAGCGGCGCGCTCCCACTGCCGGCGTGGGAGACCGGGCGAGGCTGGGAGGGTGACCCGGTTTCCGGCGCCAGGGAACTCTGGATGAGGAATCCGGAGTCAGGCTTCATTGCTACGGCGAACAACCGTCCGGTTCCCCAGGCAGAGTCAGCCGGACTTGGTTTCGACTGGGCAGAGGGATATCGGGTAACCCGAATCAATGAGATGCTCGCGCAGCGTGATGACTGGGATACCAGCCTGACGCTGCTGGCCCAATTGGACACAGAATCCATCCCGTGGCGGGAAATCGAGCCGCTCATCTCGCGGGTGGATCCGGTAGATGACGACAGTCGCAACGGCAAAGAGCTGCTGAAGCGCTGGGACGGACAGGTTTCCCCCGCATCAACCGGGGCGGCCCTGTTCGAAGTCTTTCTGTCCACGATGATGCAGAAGGTGACGGAACGCGCGGCGCCAGCGAGCTACGCCTGGTTCCTTGAACGCAGTCCCGCCCCCGGACTGGCGGGAAACGCTATGGGAAAGTTCCGCACCGGTCATCTGGTTCACCTGATGAAGGTGAAACCGAGGGGATGGTTCCAGGAAGGCTGGAACTCGGTCATCGCGCATAGCCTGGGGGATGCCGTTCGTACGCTCCGAATTCGCTTCGGCTTTCACACCCAGCGGTGGAACTGGGGGGCCGTGCGGCCGCTGGAACTGAGACACCAGCTTGGCCGGGGACCACTTTCCGGCGTGTTCAACCGAGGTCCGTATGTCATCGGCGGCGATACCAATACGGTGCATGCGGCATCCGTATCGATTGCGAACCCTCTCGCAAATGTCGGCACGGTCGCCGTTGCCAGAACGGTCATCGAGATCGGCGACTGGGACAACGCGCGGTTCGTGCTCCTGGGCGGTCAATCGGGGAACCCGCTTTCGCCGCATTACGATGACCAGATTCTGGTCTGGCTGCAGGGGAGGGGTGTACCGATTGCGTGGACCCCGGACGCGGTGGATGATGCCGCTCGCACGAAGCTAATCCTGACGCCCTCGCTGGATCCGGACGAACCACCCGACTCGAACT
>SKKR01000559.1 GCA_007123655.1 Thermomicrobiaceae bacterium | reverse complement strand
GGCCTGCTAGACTGGGCCCACATTCGATAAACACATGTGTTCAGGTTCAAATCGGCCGCGGCCATGACCAGATTATTCCGACTCGACGTATCGGAAAGGAGAAGTCATGATCGCGTTACATCTGACCGAGGTGGAACTCGAAGCGTTCTCGCTTGAGGGCGATCCATCCATGCGGGTGAAAGCCACGACCCCGCTTGCCGGTACCCCGGGCACCGAGGCTCTTGGCCTGGTCTACTTCGAAATCGATCCGGGTGAAGCGCTGATGATCCATGCCGACAGTCGTGATGAGCTCGTGGCGCTGCTTTCCGGGACCGGGCTTGCGAGAGTCGGGAACAGCGCGGGTCACGTGTCGACGGGCGGGATCGTGTTCATTCCAGCGGATGTTCCGCACGGATTTCGCAATACCGGAAGTGAGACTCTCCGGGCGGTCGGGGTCTTTGCCGGAGCGGATTTCGAATCCGAGGTCATGCCGGATGATCAGCAGACCTTCGAACCACCGGCCGGTTCGGCGCCAGGGAGCCAGGGCCAATCCGACGGGGGACTCATCACATGGCACTGGAACGACCTCGAGTTCTTCGACATGTGGATTGACGGGGAGCCGGGGGTTCAATGGCGTCTCTCGCAGCATTTGCTGGCTACGGGCGCGACGGACTCGCTCGACGACGTCTACTTTAAACTGGCGCCGGGCGAGACGCTGGCGACACATATCCACAGCGAGGACGAGATCGTTGTGGTCCTCAGTGGGACCGCGGAGGGGGCAGTTGGCGAGGAGACAGCTGAACTTCGCACCGGTGGGCTGGTCTACATCCCGGCCGACGAGCCGCACGGATTTCGCAACATCGGCGACGAGACGGTAGAGGTGTTCGGGGTCCTCCGCGGCCCGAACATGGTTACGACCTTCGATTCAATGGTCATGCCGTTCGACACGAACGTGTTCAGCAGCGAAGGAGTTGACGAAGTGCTGGAACGAACCTCCTGATTGATGTGAACGAGTTTCGCCGCACTGAGCGGTGGTTGTGACCGGTCGCCTCCGCTCAATGCTCCGGATGACAGAACTGTTTACCGATATTGAATCGGGCCGCACTGCCTGCTAGACTGTGCCCACATTCAATGAACACAGGTGTACACACATTTTCTGGCCGCGGCCACGGTCCAGTGTTTATCGACTGAACGACGCGGAGAGGGAAAGTCATGATCGCGATGCAACTCAAAGAGCTGGAGCTGGAACAATTCTGGGTCGAGGACAAGCCCTCCCACCGGGTTAACTTGAACATGCCGCTGGCGGGGATTCCAGAAACCGAGTCTATTGGAGTCATTTACGTCGAACAGGAGCCGGGCGATGTAGCGGAGATGCACACGCACGACGTTGATGAGATTCTCATCTTACTCGAGGGCACGAGTGAGGTAACGGTCGGAGACGAAAGCAGCGTGTTCTCCGCCGGAGGTCTGGTGTGGATCCCGAAGGATGTATGGCACGGCTTCCGGAACGTCGGCGAGGACACGCTCCGGGCCGTCGGCATCTTTGATGGCGCAAAAGTTGTCAGCGAGTTTGAATCCGTGTTGATGCCGATCGGATCAAAGATTCTGTCAGATGAGACGGTCTCCGCGGAAGCGGATTAGCAACACGCTTCTTAGAATTGCAGCGTGAAGCAGAAGAGGCGGAGGTCTCGCGCCGGCCTCCGCCTACTGAACCGCCGGCTCCCCGCGCAGCGCGTTGGCGGCCTCGTGCATGTGCTTCGCTTCGATAGCGTTATCGCCCCGGGCAACTCGCAGCTCGTGCGCCCTCCTTAGCACGTCAACGATGCTGTGGCCCTCTGGTGGATCGACCTTGTAGCAGGCCAGTTCGATCAGGTGCCCGTTCGGATCCCGGAAATACAGGGAATCCATGAATCCACGATCGATCGGCCCGGTATTGGGATATCCGGCGTCTTCGAGACCCTTGGCCGCCCGGTCGTACGTCTCCTTCGAAACCGAGTAGGCGATGTGGTGAACGTTCCCGATCACCTCCGGCGTGGGATCCGGGTCGTTCACCCGGTCGGATCGTACGAAGAAGGTGATCAGGCGGCCGTCGCCGGGATCGAAGTAGAGATGGGATTCTTCCGGAACGTCCAGGTTCGGCTGCTCGAAGACGAACGGCATCCCGAGCACACCTTCGTAGAAGCTGATCGTGTCTTCGCGGTTGGAGCCGATCAGGGTAATGTGGTGCACTCCTGTCGTCGGAAATTGCATAGAGAACGCGGCCTTCCCTGTCTAAATCGAGAAAAACGCTGTCCGGAAACGGTCGATCATCTCGCGATCCCCATAGGCCGTCCCGCCGTGTATTCGATCATACGCGGTAAGCACCAGACTGCCAGGGTCGAACTCGATGACGGCGGGCGCGTCCAGGTTGCTCTCGTCGGCCGGCTCGTAGGTCAAACCCTCGGGGTTCGCCGTCACCTTGTAGAGCCCGGGATTCCGACCTGTTACCCGGATCCCGATTCGGATTTCCTGGCCGCCGAGTCTCTGCGCATCGAGCGTGCCCTGCCAGACGCTGAACATGGCGGGCGCCAGGAAATCGCCCACCGGTCCGGGAATTCCGTTCGGCATCCCCAGCCCCTCCCGGATGTCCCAGTTATGGACACCGTAGTCGACAAGCTGGAAGGTCGGGAAGATGAAGGAGGGCACGGGGCCGAGATACTTGTGATGAACCAGGAGACCCATCCAGTCGTCAGCCCCCAGGCCCTCGAAGATTGACATCAGTTTCCGGAAGCCACCTTCGAGCCGATTGAGCAGGTCCTGCTGCGAGTGATCGCGAAGTGCCAGGGCATTGCGATCCGCCAGATCCGCCATCGCGGCCAGTCCCGGTGGGGCGGGCGGATCCTGGCCGGTGCGGGCCATTTCGAAGCCTTCGAGATAGCCTTCGGTCACGTCCGTAATGTGGGCGACGATGTCGCGAACCTGCCAGTGACCGGAAGCAGTTGGTGCTTCCCAATTCTCCGGTTTGCCGGCTATCGTGAAGAACTCGTCGGCTTCGTCCCTGATCGCGGCCAGCAGGCGGTCGCGGTTATTGAAGTCCATGACATTCCAGTCGGCGGCCCGAGTTGTCTCAACCATCGAATCCTCCCACTGCTCGTTGCCGAACGCCACGACGGCGATCGGACCCCACCAGAATCCAGCTGAGTGGCTACTATTCTAATAGCTAGTATGCGCCTGGTAAAGCGAGGTTGAGGAGTTGATGCGGGGTTGCCGTAGTGCCTGCTGGCACCTGACCCGCAGGATCACTTCCGTGCCGATTTCCACCCGTCCCGCGGCATCGTCAGTGTGCAGGAGCACACCTGGCGGGAACGATAGCGCAATCGGGAATGAGGACATCCATTGAGGCGCCCCATTCCACACGTTCCTTGCGCAAAAGCAACGTCCTAGCGCTTGCGACGGTTGGCGGATCCTCCCTGCATCCCGCGGCCAGAGGTGAAGCCTTTCGGAACGTTCTCCTGCCCAGGCGGTACGCCCTGCTTGGGATGTTGCGGATCATCGGGATTCGGCGGGCTCGCCTGGCTGGCGTCCTCGGCGGCTTCTTCGACGTCAATCATGTCCTGGGCCTTCTCCGGATCGTAGTCGACCAGGTCGCCGGAATGGCTTGCGCGATCCCCTTCGTCCGTATCTACTTCCGGCCGCTGGTTCTGGTGTTTCTTCCTTTCGGACATAAGACCCTCCCGGGAGTTGATGTAAGTCGTACCTCCCGGGAGTGGACGCAAGGTGCCTGCCAGGTTCCGGAAACGTGTTCCGCTGGAGGCGTCCGTGCTATTCGACCTCGAAGATCACTTCGACTTCAACTGACGCGTTCCCCGGCAAGCTGCCCATTCCCACGGCGGATCGCGCGTGCCGGCCGTTCTCACCAAAAACCTCCACCAACAGATCCGAGAAGCCGTTGATGACCTGGGGTTGCTCGGTGAATTCTGGCACCGCGTTTACCATGCCCAAAACCTTGACGACCCGTTTGACTTTGTTCAAATCTCCCAGCGCTGCCTTGGCGACAGCGAGTTGACCGATCGCACAGTCTCTGGCGGCCTGATATCCCTCTTCGGTTGAGAGGTCTTTTCCGACCTGACCCTGCTTACCGCTGCCTGGCGTCTTTCCGGAGAGGTAGAGCAGGTTTCCGGAACGGACCCACGGGATGAGCGGGCGGTCTCCGATCTGCACATCCGGAAGTTCCAGCCCGAGTTCCTTCACTTTCTGTTCGGGATCCATATCATTCGCTCCTTTCGTGAATCCGCCGTGCCGTTGTTTTCCGTTCCATTCTCGCAGATGCCGTTGCGAACCGGCGGCACAGATTGATCTGCGCCCTGTCCAGTTTCCCCGCTTGTCTGTGTCAAGGCGAGCATCCATACTCGGAGAAGAGCCATACAGGGGAGGGGCCATTCAGGATGAGCCGGTTGCCAGGAGTCGAGGTCGTCGTCATCGGGGCCGGGGTTACCGGGGCAGCGTCCGCCTACGAACTGAGCCGGGCCGGCGTGCGCACGGCGATCGTCGAAGCTGGAGAGGTGGGGTCGGTCGCGTCCGGAGCCAGCGCCGGCGGCGTTCGCCAGCAGGGTCGCGACCCACGGGAACTACCGATCGCAATCAGGGCGATCCAGCGCTGGCCGGAACTGCAGGCTGAACTCGGTGCGGATCTGCACTATCTGCAGGATGGCCATGTCAATCTGGTGGAGTTCGAGGAAGACCTCCCGGCCGTCGAGGCGAGGGTACAGCGCGAGCGGGACGCCGGGCTCGCGATCGAGATGGTTTATGGAGACGATCTGCGTAAGCTCGTGCCCGGAGTCGCCCCGCATGTGATCGCCGGCTCCTACTGCCGGACAGACGGTCATGCGATGCCGCCGTGGGTCGCGAAAGCGTATGTCCGGGCGGCACAGCGCCATGGTGCGACGCTCTACCCCTTCACCCGCGTGACCGACGTCACGGTAGCTTCCGGCCGGGTGACCGGCGTGAAGACGAGCAGTGGCGAGATTTCCTGCGACTGGGTCATCAACGCCGTCGGCGCCTGGGGTGCCGGGCTAGCCCGGATGGTGGGCGTGGAACTGCCGATCGAAACCGTCGCGCTCCAGATGCTGTTGACCGAGCAGATGCCACCGAAGCTGAAACAGGTGCTCGGCTGTGTCAGCAAGCGGGTCAGTCTCAAGCAGATCCCGACGGGCAGCTATCTTATCGGCGGTGGCTGGCCGGGAACGGTTCACCAGGAGCGCCGGTTCGGGCGTGTGCGGTTCGCCAGCGTCGCCGGAAGCGCGGCGCATTCCTCGGCGATCTATCCGCTATTGCGCCAGGCCAGGCTGCTCCGGGCATGGACCGGGCTGGAAGCAGTCGCGGTGGACGGTGTGCCGGTCCTGGGGCCGGTTCCGGAACCCGCAGGGTTTCTGGTGGCCTGTGGATTTTCCGGGCACGGATTCGCGCTCGCCCCGCAGGTCGGCGTCATCATGCGGGAGTTCGTCACGACTGGCGAGCCGTCGGTCCCGGTGGACGCGCTCGGAGTCCAGCGGTTTCACTCCCCGAATGCCGTCGCGGCGGAGTGACGGCCAGGTTGGATATACTTGCGAGTCGCGAGTTGATGCTGAGGAGTGAGCGACATGGCCGAGACAGAGCGAAATGTCGGGCGCCTTGTCGGGGGAATCGACGAGGAACGTCCGAAGCATCCGGAGGACTCGGCGGTTCCAAGTAAGAAGCAACTCTCGATCACCGTCTCCGATCTGGAATCGGACAGCGAAGTCACAACCTTTATCACAATCGCCAACACGAACCTTGGTGTGCTGGGGTTCACCGAGCACGGAACCCGGCACAGCCGGCTGGTGTCCCGGATCGCCCGCAATGTGCTTAGAAGGCTGAGTTACGATGCGCATATGCAGGAGCTGGCCGCGATCGCCGGGTACCTGCACGATATTGGCAACGTGGTCAGCCGGTACGATCACAGTCTGACCGGTGCAATGCTGGCGCGGGACATCCTCAACCGATTCGAGCTGCCACCTGAGGACATCGGGATCGTCATGGCGGCCATCGGCAGTCACGGGGACGACTCGCAAAGACTGGGCGAGGCAGTGCATCCGGTTTCCGCCGCGTTGATCCTTGCGGACAAGTCCGACGTCCACCGCAGCCGCGTCCGGAATATCGACCAGAGCATGTTCGATCAGCATGATCGGGTAAACTACGCGTCGGAGTCGTCCTTTCTCCGGGTAGACCCGGACGAGAAGACGATCACGCTTGAGCTGACGATCGACACCGAGATCTCGCAAGTGATGCACTACTTCGAGATCTTTCTGCCGCGTATGCTGATGTGCCGGCGAGCGGCAGAGTTTCTGGGGTGCGACTTTCACATCGATATCAACGGCGTAGCACTCCTGTGAGGGACTGATGAGCACGCTGGCGTCTTCGCTCACCAGGCGGAGTGAAATCCGCGGGACCACTAACTGGGCGAACCTCGATTTCTACATGATCGTGTGCATGCTCGTGCTGATCGGCTTTGGGCTAGTCACGATCTGGAGCGCGGCCGGTGGTGGAGCGATTACGACGACCCACCCGGCATTTCGTCAGCTCTTCTACGCGTTCGTCGGAATCCCGATCTTCATTGGGATGACCCTGCTGGATTACCGCTACGTCAAGACGTTCTGCTGGGTCTTCTACATCTCTTGCCTGCTCCTGCTCACGTCGCTGACATTTGCCGGGACCACAATTGGCGGGTCGACGCGCTGGCTGCTGTTCGGGCCGATCACCATCCAGCCATCAGAGATCGCCAAGCTCGGCGTCATCGTTGCACTGGCGGTCTTCATTGCAGACCGCCGGCACGAAATGGACCGCCTGTATAACTTCATCCTGAGCGGTGTGATTGTCCTGATTCCAGCGTCACTGGTCTACCTCCAGCCAGACCTGGGGACGACCGGGGTGTTCGCATTCATCTGGCTGACGATGATGCTCATCGCCAAAACACGGCTGATCTATGTGATCGGGACGATTCTGCTGGCAGTGCCAGCGTCGTTCCTGGCCTGGTATTTTCTGTTGCAGGACTACATGCGGGAACGTCTAATGATCTCGTTCTACCCGGAGCGCGACATGCTTGGCGCGGGGTACAACATCATTCAGGCGCAGATCTCGATCGGTTCCGGTGGCCTACTCGGGCATGGCCTGACCGGCGGCACCCAGAGCCAGATGGATCTGCTGCGAGTCCGGACGACGGACTTCATCTTCGCGCACTCCATGGGGATGTTCGGGTTCATCGGGGCGATCGCACTGTTCGTCGTCCTGGGACTGCTTCTCTGGCGGGTGATGCACGTGGCCCAGTCGACCCAGGACCCGTTTGGCCAGATGCTTGCGGTGGGCATTGCCGCGATGGTGTTCTTCCAGGCGTTCGTCAACATAGGGATGAACGTCGGAATCATGCCGGTGACCGGGATTCCGCTCCCGTTCGTGAGCCTGGGTGGATCGTCACTCTGGACAATGCTCGCCGCGATCGGGCTGCTGCAGAGTATTCGCATCCACCACCAGCGGCTGGCGTTTCAGCGGGATTGACCGGGGCGAAGCGGGCACAAGAAAGCGGCGCCACAATTTTCGAGCGGCCATTGGTGGCGCCGCTTCCCTGGGAGGAGAAAGGAATCAGTACGTTGTATACCAGTTAACGTGAACCATCCATCCGTTCCGGCACCGCTTCACCATTGACTCTGAGAAACGACAGCAAATCGTCCGAATCAACGACCCAATCCCCGCGGCGCTGGTCCTGCGTTCCTGGCAGTTCCCCGACACGAACCCAGTAACGAACCGTTTCCGGATGATAATCCGTCAGTCGCGCTACTTCGGCGATCGTGTACTCCTGACGCCCTACCTCTCGCATCTGCACCCCCCTCGTGCATTCTGTGTACGTACGAACCAGTGTAGCACCATTGTGACAGGGTGGCAATAGATCAAATGTTTCAATCTGGAAATTGACCGATGATTCCTGAACGGACGCGGTAAACGTCCCGTCAGGACCACTTATCCGCACGACATAACGGCCGCGTGGAGCCGTGCGGTGACTTTCTGGCCATAGTGGTGAGGTGCTGGCTTCAGAACAGCGCTTGCTCCAGACGAGCGATCTGCTCGATATCAGCGTTGACCGAATGGAAGATCAGCTCATCCGCGCCGGTGGCTTCAATTCGGCCTGCGATATCCCTGATTTCTTGCTCAGTGGTTGGCGTCACCCTGGCGATCGCCTCGAGATCGTATTCTGGGGATCCCTCGTAGGAGTGGCGCAGGAAGGCTTCTCGGTCGTTCTTCGCCTCGTCGCCAAGTGCGAAGTAGACGTTTTGCACGAACCGTGGCTTGCCGTCGCGGCCGTGTTCCTTCCACGATCGCAGGGCAATCTGATACTCGCGGTCAGTTACAAGGTCCTCGGTGAGGGCCGCGCCAACGTAGCCATCCCCAAACCGGCCGACGCGGGCAATCGCTCGCTCCGCCCACCCGCCAATCAGCAGTTCCGGCCCTCCAGGTTGATGTGGTTCCGGTCCCAGTGGCTTGCCGCTCTCGCCAACCAGGCCCCCCGACCAGATCCGTTTCAACTCGGTGAGCTGTTCCTCGAATCGCTTGCCACGGCCTTTCATTTCCACCCCGGAAGCTGCGAAGTCTTCGACCAGCTCGCCAACCCCCAGCCCCAGCGAGAGCCGTCCCCCGGAAAGCGCGTCGATGGTGGCGGCCTGTTTTGCCAGCAGCGCGGTGTTGCGAGGGGGACTGCCGATCACGACGGTCATCAGCCGTACGCGCCTTGTGACCGATGCAGCCGCGGCAAGGGTTGTCAGCGATTCGAAGGCTGGGTCGACGATCGCGTCCGTGACGGCAACGGTGTTGAACGGGCCTGAATCGATGCGTTTTGCCCACTCGATGAGTACTGACCCCTCAACGCCACGTACCTCCACAGGGAGGCCCATTCCGAACTCCACGGGTTTCCCTCCGTTCGCATGTGCTGGAAAGATCAGGCTCACAGTCTACGATGAGGGAGACAGAATGGGAACGCTGATTGGTCGTGGATGAACTCCAGCGAGGGGGATTTCAGTCTGCTTCGGCGGGCTGTTTCGCGGACGCTCGCACAAGGTGCATGTACCAGCGGTGCAGCCGCTGATCTCCGGTCAGTTCCGGATGAAACGCGGTGGCGACGAGATTCCCTTGCCGGACCGCCACGATTTTCCCGTCTGAGAGCGTGGCGAGGACTTCCACGTCCGGTCCGATCCGGGAGACGACCGGTGCCCGGATGAAAACGGTCGGTATCGGATCATCAGATATCGGCGGCATGACCAGATCTGCCTCGAAGGAATCGAGTTGGGATCCAAACGCATTTCGCCGGACGGTGATGTCCATCAGTCCAAGAAGTGGCTGGTGCTGGGCACGGCTATCCTGGTCCACTTCTCTTGCCAGCAGGATCATCCCGGCACAGGTGCCCCAGACCGGTTTCCCGTCCGCGGCCATCTGTTTGACCGGTTCGTTGAGCTCGTACCAGTCCATGAGGCGGCCGATCGTCGTACTCTCGCCGCCGGGAATGATCAGGCCATCGAGCCCGTCCAGGTCCGCTGGCAGCCGCACTTCAACAGCGTCCGCGCCGACCTCCCGCAGGCGGTTGACGTGTTCGATGAATGCCCCCTGTAGCGCCAGCACGCCGATCATCGGCATAGAAACTCCTCCGTTGCCCTCACCCCCGACCCCTCTCCCGGATCCGGGAGAGGGGAGTAAGGGATAGAGGACGTTCTCGCGCTAATCTCCTACCAGCCGCGGCCGGCCAGAAGCTCCGCCTCTTCGATCTGGCCGATCTCCAGGCCGCGCATCGGCTCGCCCAGCCCGCGACTGATGTTCGCCAGCATCTCCGGGTTGCGGTAGTTGGTCGTCGCTTCAACGATGGCCTTGGCGCGGGTCGCCGGATCCTCCGACTTGAAGATGCCGGATCCCACGAAGACGCCTTCCGCGCCAAGGTGCATAACCAGCGAGGCATCTGCCGGAGTTGCGATCCCACCCGCGCAGAACAGCACGACCGGGAGCTTACCCGTCTCGTGGACTTCTTTCACAAGGTCATACGGAGCGCCGAGGTCCCTGGCCGCGGTCATCAGCTCGTCCTTCGGCATCGCCTGGAGCGCCTTGATGCCGCCGGTGATCTCGCGCAGGTGATGCACCGCTTCAACGATGTTGCCAGTGCCGGCCTCACCCTTGGAGCGGATCATCGCCGCGCCCTCACCGATGCGCCGGAGCGCCTCGCCCAGGTCACGCGCGCCGCAGACGAACGGGATTTCGAACTCGTGCTTGTCGATGTGGTAGCGGTTATCCGCCGGCGTCAGCACTTCGCTTTCGTCGACGTAGTCGATGCCGAGCGCCTGAAGGATCTGCGCCTCTACGAAGTGGCCGATCCGGGCCTTCGCCATAACCGGAATCGTCACCGCCTCCCTGATCTGGATGATCAGCTCGGGATCACTCATCCGGGCGACGCCGCCGTCGCGCCGGATGTCGGCGGGAACGCGCTCGAGCGCCATCACCGCGCAGGCGCCGGCTTCTTCAGCGATTTTCGCCTGATCGGCGGTTACGACGTCCATAATGACGCCGCCTTTGAGCATCTGTGCCAGTCCGGCTTTCGTCTTGAACGTTGACTTCTCCATGTCGCGTGTCCTTTCCCAGTGCGTCCCGGGATAATCCCCGGAACAACGGTTCAATTTCCGCGGGGCTGTCGCCCCGGTTTCGTGACATCGTCAGACGATCGGCGTCGCCGCTTCCAGCGCTCGCATGTCGCCCGAGCCGCGGGCCGATCGTAACGAATCGATTGACGCTGCCAGCCGGTAAATCGCCTGCTCGATCTCATCCGTTGTCGGCAACGTGAAGTTCAGCCGGAGCGTCGAATCACCCTCTCCATCCACATGAAAGCTTTCGCCCGGTGCAACGGAGACACCGTAACGCGCGGCCTCCGGCAGCAGATCCCGAGTGCGGAGACCATCCAGCAGCTTGGCCCAGATATAGAAGCCGCCCGGTGGTCTGTTCCACTCCAGCAGCCCGGTGGCGTGTCGCTCCAGCGCGTCGAGCATGAGATCCCGGCGGTAGGGATAAATGCTCTGCAGATCAGCAACGTGGGTCCGGAGGTGGCCGCGGTCGAGCAGCGCCCAGACGGCCCATTGCGCCAGCGGGTTTGTGTCCAGGTCAACGATCTGCTTCATCAGTGCCAGCCGCTTGATGACCGGATTGGGGCCGGCGACCCAACCAATCCGGAACCCGGGAAACAGGATCTTCGACAACGTGCTGAGGTAGATCACGGTACCCCGGGAATCCAGGTCGTAGAGCGTGGGCAACGTGGGCCCCTCGTAACGAAGCACGCTGTACGGATCGTCTTCGATGACCGGAACGCGGTATCGCTCCGCAAGGTCGAGCAATCTGCGCCGGCGGTCCAGGCTGAGCGTGGCACCGCTCGGGTTCTGGAAGCTGGGAAGCGTGTAGATCAGCTTCGGACGTCGCCGGGCAAGTAGATCTTCCAGCATCCCGACCCGCATACCGGCGCTGTCTACGGGGATCGGCAGGAGCCGCGCTCCGGCGGCGCGAAAGACCTGCAGCGCACCGAGGTAGGTGGGCGACTCGATGACGACAAGATCGCCAGGATCCAGGAGCGTCCGGGCCAGGAGATAGAGCCCCTGCTGCGATCCGGCGACCACGAGGACGTTTTCCGGATCGACTGGACGTCCCTCGCCCGCCATCCAGGTCCCGAGCGCGGAGCGCAATGGCTCATAGCCCTCGGTCGGACAGTGCTGCAGCAGCGCCTGCCCTCCGTGGTGCAGGGCTTCATCCAGCAGCCCCCGGATCAACTCGATCGGGTAGAGTTCTGGTGACGGGATACCGGTTGCCAGCGAAATCACATCCGGCCGCGAGGAGATCATCGTGGTATCCCGGATCAGGGGGTCGTTCATGACCTCGGTCGTGGATGTGAAGAGCTGGTTCCAGGGGATCTGATGGAGTCCATGGGCATCGCTGGAATCAGGATCCGGATCGGCCACGACGGTGCCTCGCCCGACGTGGCCTTCGATCAGGCCGTCGGCGGCGAGCTCGCGATAGGCCGTCACGATCGTCGTCCGGTTGACGCCGAGCATGGCGGCCAACCGGCGCTCGGGCGGCAGTTTCGTCCCTGCCGGCAAGTCACCGGTGTGGATCCGCTCCCGAATCTGATTGCTTATCTGGAGATAGAGCGGGAGACTGCTTTCCCGGTCCAACTCGACCAACATGCTACCCTCCATTGGCCCCGTCCAATTGATTCTACTTATTGTGCCACAGGGATGAAACATCCATTGGACCTGGTCTCAAGCGGTCCAGCAGCCAGCCAATCCGGCAATGACGCCCGGACCCGGTGGGCCGGGCCTGGAATGGCGCGGAACGATGCCTGAGATCACGTTGCGCGACCTCTGCCGCTGGGACCGCAGGCTCGAGCTGATTCCCCCGGCCGGCGAGAGCCGGGATGACGCGGCCGGGCGCGGTGTTTCCTGGGCCGTGACGGTGCGGACATCCCCACCCCTGCTTCCCCCGCTCCGCGGGGATGAACTCATCGTGCTGTCCCGGCGCGTGCTGGAACATATCGAGGAGACCCAGCTCGTGACCCGGGAGCAACTGCTGGACATGCTTCGAGACCAGCGGATCTCCGCGGTCCTGACGGAGCCGTCGTTCACCGAATCGCCACTGGAGGCGCTGCCTGTTGTGACTATGCCGGCGCCGTTCCCGCCGGACGCTGAAGGCACACTCAACCGGCTACTCACCGAACGTCGAGCCGAACTCTACCGGCTGGGAAATGAGCTCTCCCGGCGGCTCTCGCAGGCGACGATGGATCCGCGCGGCGTTGAAGGGATCCTTGATGCCGCCGCGGAGATCGGAAACCGGTCAATCATCCTGCAGCATGCTGATGGCGGAGTGATCGCGGCGAGTGGACGGGGCACCCCGCGTCCGGCGTCGAGTGACGAGATCCGGCAAGCCTCGGAGGCAGGGAGCGAATCGGTCGCGATCACCGGCGAAGACCTGGAGCGGCTGATCGTGCGGGTGCCATCCACCCCGGAGCAGGCGTTTCTCTCGATTTCGTCGGCTCCCGGCACATTGACCGAGGTCGACCGCCTGACGCTGGAGCAAACGGCTGGAACGGCCGCGATCGTCATGGCGAAGTCCCTGCCGGCGAATCCACGAAGCGCTCGAGAGGAGTCCGTCGCCGAGTTGGTGGAGGGGCGTCTTGGCTCCGACGATGCCATGATCGCCCGGGCGCGGGTGCTGGGAATCGAGCCGGGGCGCACGTTCTATGTCTGCGCGCTGGAGCGCCGAACGGTGGATGACCGGGATCGGACGACCGAACGGCTTATCGGAGGTTTTCGCGATGCTGACGCGGCCGCTGTGGGCGACATAACCGCGTATCTTGTCTCCGAACCGGATTACGTGGAGTTCCAGCGGCGGCTGCAGCACCTGACGGGCGCCGCCAATGAACACCCGGTCAGCGCGGCGATCAGCGAGCCGGTGCGCGGCGTGACCGGCGCGCCGGAGGCGCTGCGTCAGGCACGATATGCGCTTGGGCTGATAAAGGGGGGCGTGCTGGACGGTCCCGTCGTTCGGTGCGAGTCGCTCGAGGACATCGGCGTCTACGGGCTGCTCTATCAACTGGCGGGGACCCCGGCGATGGCCGAGTTCCGGACACGGGTGCTCGGTGAACTGGAAGCGTACGACCAGCGCAGGGGAACAGAACTCGTGGAGACCCTGCGCGCGTATCTGTCCACTGGTGGCTCACTGTCCGAAGCGGCGGCGAATTTGAGCGTTCACCGGAACACACTCTCTTACCGGATCAACCGGATTGCGGCGTTGAGCGGGTGGGATCTCAATCGTCCCGATCACCGCATGCTCCTGAACATGGCATTGCTCTGTCGGGATATCATGCAGGTTCACGGCTGAGCCGATCGTTCTCTACACGTACTCGGAAGAACGCGTCCGCAGGATGACGCGCTCCAGCGACACGGTCTGCACGTCGTCCAGCGAGATCCAATGCCGTCCAATCAGACCGAAGTATTTGCCAACGAGCATCGATCCTCCCTCGAGAGCGGAGCCACGAGGTGCGCCAGTGGCGTAGTCGAACTGGCCCGACTGGACGTGCGGTCCGGTGTTTCCCAACGCCTGCGTCGGCATCGGTCCAATCGCCTCGCCGTCGAACCGGCCGGGCTCCGACAACGGTGTCGGGGATGCGGTCCGATTCCCGCGCTGCTCCGCGCGGATCCACAGGACATTGCCGAGGTAGGCGCCGTCGAAGGTGTAGACGTCCATTAGCCAGCGAATGTCTCCGGACCGGAATCGAGGTTCTTCAGGCATCGTCAGCGCACTCCGTCACGGACGTTCGGCATCGGACTGATGGCGTTCGCGATTGACGCGATACCGGGAATCTGAAAGCGGCGCATTTGATAGGAGCGGACCGCCGCATAGATCGCGTACGCGTACATCGCCAGGGTAAGCACACTCAGGACCGCCACGAACACCAGCGCGGCAAGAATCGCCAATACGCCGAACGCAGCATCGCTTTCGACTCCGCCAATCGCGAGCGTCACCCCGAACACGCCCAAAGTTGCGGCCAGGATGACCGCGATCACGAAGAACGTGAGAATCATGACGACGAACTGAAAGAGGACGGCCTGCGCGGCCTGGAAGGCGGCGTACGGGTGTCGGTTTCGCAGGTAGATCCACAATCCGATGGCGACCAGCAGACCGATGGATGAGACAAAAATGGTCAGATGCGAGACACACGCAAACGTGCGCTCGTCCTGGGTCGGTTCGTAGAACTGGTCAGCGACGGATTCGCTCATCAGGTCAATTTGCCTCTCATCAGTCTCCGGAGATGCCATGTTTCGTGCGCCGGAGATATTGCGTGGAACCCTACCAGATTCGTGGCAGGATACCGCCTCCGGTGTCGGAGTCGGGCTGGGTCTCTCCCAGTGATGACCACTGCTCGAGATAACACGAAGCACAGCACGCTTCGAGGTTCGCCGGCGTTATTTCCTGGCCCTCAGCCGGTGTATCACCGGTGAAGTCGACACCGACTCGCTCCGTCACCCCGCACCGCTGGCAGGTGTGTCGGTCCCGTTCCAGCACGAAGCGCACCAGCGCCGGGCTGAGGTGGTCCAGATGCTGGGTGCGAATGTCCTTGTCGATCGCCTCCCGGCGAATTCGTCCGGCGTAACGAACCAGCGCCCAGATGAGCACCAGCACCGGCGCCAGGAAGATCAGGAACACGAGCGCGTCACCCACGGCTACCTCGTTTCGCTCTGGCGCTATACGTTCCCTGATTCCATCATACTGCACGCGCCGGTGAATCCGGGCATTACGCAATGATGGTAGCCTGATAGGCGGGGATCGCGGCGTTGCGGCGAGTTCTGGGGAAGAAGGTCCGACATTTCAACGCATCGCGACAGTCCGGGCAGGCGCTCGGGAAGAGGGCGCCGGTTGCGTCCGTTCTATGGCTGGTGGATCGTCGGCGTGGCCGCGCTGGTCGCGTTTGCGTCCGGGCCCGGGCAGTCCTACGGGTTTTCCGTCTTCATTGACCCGCTCATCGAAGATACCGGGTTTTCCCGGACTGAAATCTCTGCGCTCTACGCGGTGGGAACCGGGCTGAGCGCGTTCATGGTATTTCTGGTCGGCCGGCTTGCGGACCGGTACGGCGCGCGGGTGATGCTTCTGGTTGCGGCGGGCGGGCTCGGTTTTGCCTGCTTCGGGATGGCGTTTGCGGCGGGCCCGATCGCGTTCTTCTTTGC
>SKKR01000122.1 GCA_007123655.1 Thermomicrobiaceae bacterium | reverse complement strand
GGAATCGCGCCGGGCTGGCTGATCGACGTTGACCCGATGAACATGATATGAGTCGATCCTGCCTGCGAACCCGGTATACTTTGAGCAGCGAACTGGTTCGACGCACGATTTTGAGCTGGCAGGAAACACACGGTCATGGCGATACTTGACATTCTGAAAGAAGGCGACCCCAGGCTTCGCCAGAAGGCCTCAAAGGTCCGCAAAGTCGACGACGACGTGCGCAAGCTCGCCCGGTCTATGATCGAAACCGTCGAGGTTACCCCGTACGCGATCGCGCTCGCGGCTCCTCAGGTGGGCGTGATGCGACGGATCATCGTCGTCAAGTTGCCCGGTGAATCACCCGAAGACGTTGAGGAGGGTGAGGAGCCTGAAGGGCCGGTTGAACTCATGCTTGCCAATCCGGAGATTGTCCGTTCCTCAGGCCAGCAGACCGGCACGGAAGGCTGTCTGAGCATCCCCGGATGGGTCGGTGAGGTCAAGCGGGCGATGCACGTCACCGTCAAGGCTCGTGACATGAACGACAAAGAGGTTCGGATCAAGGCATCCGGTTTCCTGTCACGGGCCCTGCAGCACGAAATCGACCATCTCGACGGCGTCCTGTTCATCGATCGCGTGGAAGACCGCGACACGCTGCGATACGAACCGGATGAGGTCGACGAAGAGCCTTCGGTCGAGGCGCCGGTGCAGTCGGCCGCGCAGCGATCTGGAGGGGCTGACGCCGGCTGAACACACCGCTGGTCACTGTCATTCATTACCCGTCCCCGGATAGCTCTGGAGTGACTGAGCGTGGACCGCGCCAGATCCCGATATGCCAGAACGGCCGACGGAGACAGCATCGCGTACCAGGTTGTCGGTGATGGCCCGATCGACGTCGTGTACGTGCCCGGTTTTATCTCCCACCTCGACGAGTTCTGGCACGATCCTGGAATCGCATCCTTCTACAACCGGTTGGCGTCGTTTTCGCGCCTGATCCTGTTTGACAAACGCGGCACAGGGCTGTCCGACCCGATCGTGAGCCCGCAACCGTTCGAGGAACGCTTCAAGGACGTCGGCGTGGTAATGGATGCCGTTGGATCCCGCCGCGCTGCGCTGGTCGGACTCTCCGAAGGGTGCGCGCTCTCTACCGTCTTCGCGGCGACGTATCCGGAACGGGTGCAGGCGCTGGTTCTCTGCGGGGCGATTCTCGGTGGTCCAGCTGAACGCCACCCAGCGGGCTCCCGCTGGACAGACGCCGCCGGCTCGTTTCTGGACGCAATCGACTTCTGGGGCGAAGGCAAAGCGCTCAGGCTCGTGGCTCCCTCGTCCCCATCGTCGGATGCCGAGCTCGGCGCGCTTGAACGCGTTTCGGCGAGCCCTCGCATGGCACGCGAGATCGTCGAGATGTGGTTTGAAATCGATCTTCGGAGCGTCCTGTCGTCCGTAACGGTGCCAACGCTCGTGATCCACCGTAGCACTGAAATCTTTCCGATCGCGGCAGCGCGCATGGTTGCCGATCTGATTCCGGATGCACGATTCGTCGAACTGTCCGGTTCGGATCACGTCCCGTGGCTCGGAAACACGGATCAGTATCTCGGAGAGATCCAGGAGTTCATTACTGGTGTCCGGGAGCACGGTCAGACGGCGCGCAGGCTTGCCACGCTGATGTTCACGGATCTGGTGGACTCCACCGGCAGGGCATCCCGCCATGGTGATAAAGCCTGGCGGCAGGTCATGGCGCGGCATGACGAACTCATTCGGGAGCAACTAAGGCGATTCGACGGCGTCGAGATAAAACAGACCGGCGACGGTTTTCTCGCCACGTTCGATGGGCCGGCGCGTGCTATTCGCTGCGCCCGAGCCGTCGTTGATGCTGTGCGCCGTGAGATCGGCGAACGGGTGCGAGTGGGGTTGCATACGGGCGAAGTCGAGTTCCTTGCCTCCGACGTCCGGGGGCTGGCAGTTCATGTGGCCGCCAGGGTGAGTGAGCTCGCCGGACCCGGGGAGGTGCTGGTCTCGAGCACGGTCAAGGAACTCGTACTGGGTTCCGGGATCAGATTCGACAATCGAGGAACGCAGCGGATCCGGGGGCTGGACGACGAGTGGCGGATTTACGCGGTCGTCGATGATGCGGACCAGAGCAATTGACGACTACCGGTCACGTGTCTTCCGGGGAGTGACCATGGTTCCCGACTGGCCCAGACGCTTCGATGGTGGAATCTATCCGGCAGCCCTCTGCGACGATGATAGCGTCGATGATCCTGAGCGTTTCGTGGACGCGGTCGTTCTCGTTGAACACGACGTAGTCGAAGTCCCTCACGCGTTGAAGCTCCCAGGAAGCGGTGGTCGCGCGTTCCATCAGCGCGTCCGGGTCGTCCGTCTTGCGACCCCGGAGACGTGCAGTCAGTTCAGCCATCGTCGGGGGGAGCAAGAAGACGAAAATCGCATCCGGCATGATCTCCCGGATCGTCGCCGCGCCCTGAACATCGACTTTGATCACAACATTTCTCCCCGCGGAGATTTCCTCTTCCACCCGGTGGCGCGGAACGCCGTAGAGATTGCCGTAAACTTCTGCTGATTCCAGGAAATACCCTTGCTGGAGTGATTCCTCAAACTCATGCCGGGTCATGAAGGTGTAATGTACGCCGTCGATTTCGCCCGGGCGACGGGGGCGAGTCGTCGCGGTCACCGCGAACGAGTAATCCGGATGACGGAGCCTCATCTCTTCGATGACAGTGTCCTTGCCGACACCGGACGGTCCCGAAATGACGATGAGCCGGGGCCGGTGGAGCGAGCGGAGTTCGTCTATGAGTTCGTCCGCCTGTTCGTTGAGTCGAAGCTCTTCTCGCACCGTGTCCGCCTCAATTCCGTCCGCGATTACCTGGCGCCCCGGGAGCGACGAGGCCCGGGCGTCTCGCCATCGTCAACGTTGTTCCGGGGAAGGTCAAGCTGACGGCCTGAGCGGCGAGTGAGTACACTTCTGGATTGTCCGGGGATTACGCTCGGGTCGCGCTTGAAGAAGGGGCGAAACGGCCTGTGTTCGATGTCCTGACCATTGCCGCCGTCACCGATGAACTCTCTGATCACGTTGTCGGTGGCCGAATTCAGAAGATTATCCAGCTTGATGAACTGAGCTATGGGCTTGAAATCTACAATGAAGGTGTCCGGCGCATGCTCGTTGCGCGCGCGTCCAGCCAGACGCCCGGGCTCTACCTGTCTGACATGCGGTTGACGGCAGACCCCGATCAGGTTTCCCCACTCCTCTTGCTGCTCCGAAAGTATGCGCGAGGCGGATTCGTTGTCGGCGTGGAGCAGCCGCCGCTCGAGCGAATCGTGCGGCTCAGTATAGCGAAGCGGTTTTACCCGGACAACCGGTCAGACGACGCTGGACTCGACGACGAATCGGCAGTGCTGGTGTACACACATCTGATCGTCGAACTGATGGGGCGGCACAGCAACGTCGTTCTGGTCAACGATGATGAGCAGAACATAGACGCTGCCAAGCGCGTCACCCCCGAGATGAGCCGGGTTCGCCCGATCCTTCCACACCGGACGTACCAGAACCCGCCACCTCAGACGAAGCGGGATCCCAACCAGGTGAACGAATCGGGCGTCCAGTCGCTCCTGAGCGAAGCTGATTCGAAGACTCCCCTTACCCAGCACCTGGTGCGAACGATAAACGGGTTCAGCCCGCAGATGGCTCATGAAGCCGTTTACCGGGCATTTGGCTCGACGGACCTCAAAGCTGGTGATGTGACCGATACCCCGGATTCGGCCACGCTTCTGACCCGGGGTATTCGAGCGATCGTCGAGCACATCGAACGCGGTGACTGGCACCCATGTGTCTACCTGGACGGGGACGCAGTGCGGGCGTTTTCACCCGTTGCGCTGGAACATCTGGCAGACCTGCAGCAAGAACCGCACGAAACCATTTCGTCGGCGATCGAACGAGCTCTTGCCGCCGGTGGTGTCCAGCAGCCGGTGCGGCATGCACAGCGCAGGGAGCGGCTTGTCGCCGAGATCCGGAATGCCGTCGAACGATCCAAGTCGCGCGTGCGTTCGCTGTCCGAGCAACTGGAATCCGCAAGCCGGGGTGACGAATTGCGCCAGAACGGGGAGCTGATCTACGCGTATCTGTGGAAGATCAAGCCGGGCGACGACGAACTGGACGCGGACGGCACGATCATCAGACTGGATCCGGATCTCTCGGCGAGCGAGAATGCTCAGCGCTACTTCGAGCGATATCACCGCCTTAAGCAGGCGAGCGAGAATCTCCCGAAACTGCTGAAACGCGCCAACCGCGAACTCGACTATCTACAGCAACTGCAGACCCAGGCCGAACAGGCCGATGGGATCGAACAGATCGAGCAGCTGCGCGGCGAGTTCCAGTCACACGAAGCACAGCGATCCGCCGAGGCCGGTGACCGCAGGAAGAAGGGCGATCGCCAGCCGAAACCGAAACGCCCCGACAGCTACCGCACAGATCGCGCGGACATCATATACGTGGGACGAAGCGGCCCCCAGAACGAGCGCGTCGCGTTCGAACTGGCCGCTCCCACCGATACCTGGCTGCACGCCCGCGGGCTTCCCGGCTCTCATGTGGTCGTTCACTGGGCTGGTGAGCCGGAGGATGCTGTGCTGGAGGCCGCCGCATCGCTGGCGGCCTGGTACAGCGCTGGCCGCGGTTCCACGGCAGTCGAGGTCGATGCGACTGATTGCCGTCACGTTCGCAAAATCAAAG
>SKKR01000158.1 GCA_007123655.1 Thermomicrobiaceae bacterium | reverse complement strand
CGCCGTGGATCTCGAGCACGAGCGGGTACTTAACGCCTTCAACGCGGCCCGCAGGCGCCATGAGCCAGGCGTCGAGCGCCGTACCATCCTGTGCTCGATACTGAATGTGCTCGGGCGCGACGAGAGCGACGGATTCGAGCCACGCTCGATTGTGATCCGTGATTCTGCGCTCGTTCTGCCCTGACGCGGACGAGACAAACACCTCCGCGGGACAGCATGGTTCGGATCCGGCAAACGCGAGCGATCCGCCCTCCGAAACGGAGAAGTTGACGATTTCGCGTTCCCCGGTCAAAACCTGGTCCCTCTCGCCGGACAGGGATACCCGCACGGTCTCTACGGCGCCCCGATTGCTCATCAGCGATAGAACAGCGTCCCCTTCCGGCGTCCAGACTGGTCGCTGGGCAGGAACTCCATAACTGCTGTCACCGGAGCATGTGTTGCTCATCTCTCGATCGATATGCTCCGTCAAACAGGTGACTGACCCCTTTTCGAGATCGGCCAACCAGAGACGATCGAGATTCGTGGGCCCGTACGGCGCCTCGACGCGATGGCCGACAAACGCGAGCCGGGTGCTGTCGGGTGAAAATGCAGGCAGCCCGTAAACTCCGTCATGGCCGGTGATTCGGCGGAGCGTGTCCGATTCCAGATCGAGCAGCCAGATATCAGTCCGGCGCTCGTTGTCCCGGTCACTGGCCTGGTTCGATGCGAATGCCAGGTATCGCCTGCACGGCGAAAGCGCAGGCTGCGCATGGTTGTAGTCTCCCGCGGTGAGCTGGACGATCCGGCCGCTCAGGAGCGCGACGCCGACGTGGTTCCGGCGACCGTCCTTGAACCCTGTACCATCGAGCTTGTGATCCAGAACGGTGATCCGAATCGGATCGTTTGACTTGTCATGTTCCGCGTCTGATTCCGCTTGTTCCGGTTCGTGTTTGAGCGCCTGGTCGACGTCGGCCTTTCCCAGAAAGAGAAACCCGCGTCCACTTGATGTCCAGTCAAACTCCTGGACGCCGTCCTGCAAATCTGTGTCCTGCCACGCCTCGCCGGCGGCGATCGAAAGACATGCGATCTGGTTCTTTCCCCAGCGGTCCGTCAGGAACGCCAGCGATTTACCATCAGGAGACCAGCGCGGAGACGTGTCCTTTCCGGAGCCACGAGTCAATTCAAACGGCGCCCGAGCACCGTCCGTGTCTGCCAGCCAGATGCGAGATCGGTAACGCTTCTCATCTACGAGCATTTCGGTGACGACGTAGGCAACCCTGCTGCCGTCTGGCGAGATCTGTGGATCGCTGACGAATCTGATCCTCGAAATGTCCTCGGCTTCAATTCCGCGCTTCATAAGGCGTGCCCCTGTCTCCGTCATGCGTCGCTCCACCGGTCCGCCCAGTTGCTCCAGATTGTTGCCGCGTATTTGATGCCGTCCAGGTAGTGGCGGACGGTCATGAACTCGTTGGCAGCGTGGCCACGCCAGTCTGGCGGCCCGATCGCTGTTCCGGCTCCAGGTATGCCAAGCTTGCCGGCGAGCCAGGTCGCTTGTCGTCCCGAGGCGTCCCCGGTCGGGCGAACAGTCGGGTTCTGCTGGTACACCTCTTTCGCCGCGTCAACTACGACCTGCACGAACGGGTCGTCCGGATCGGTCCGGGACGGCTCGATGCCATGTTCGCCTTCGACGTCAATGTCGTCGAACCCGTGCCGTCGCAAATGCTCCGTCAGCTTTCGCAAGATGTCCTGAGGATGCTGGTCAGCGACGAGGCGGAAGTCGATGTTCACCGCCGCTTTAGCGGGGAGTAGGGTCTTTCTACCCTCGCCGACGTAGCCTGAGGCAAATCCGGCGATGTTGCACGTTGGGGTGAATAGCAGTTGCTCCAGCGCGTCGACTCCGCTCACGCCGCCCACGAACTCCTCGGTCCCGAGCGACGCTTTCTGCTCGTCATCATCCCAGCCAGCTTGTTCCAGAAGCTCCCGCTCGCGGGCGTTCGGCGGGCGGATGTCGTCGTAGAATCCATCGATCAGAACGTTCGAATCTCGATCCTTCATCGATGCGAGCGCCCAGACCAGTTTCCAGGCTGGATTCGGTACGAGCCGTGCCCTGGCGGAATGCAGATCGTTCTTTCCGCCCTCTGCCCGAAGTTGGACAAACAGAAGCCCACTACTGCCAAGATTGATCCGCGGGATGTTTCCGGCATCGAATCCACCGTCGAACGAAAGCGCCGCGTCCGCCATGAGCAAGTCCCCGTGTCCGTCGACAAAGGCGGGCAGGCTCGGGCTTCCGCTCTCTTCTTCACCGTCGAAGATGAACTTGATGTTGATCGGCATCCCGCCCGTTGCCTTAAGCGCCTGGACCGCCTTGATATGTGCCATCAGATTGCCTTTGGCGTCGGTGGTCCCTCGGCCGATCAGTCTGTCGTCCACCAGCCGCGCCTCCCACGGTGGCGAATCCCATTCGTCTTCGGGTTCGGCCGGTTGCACGTCGTAATGCGTGTAGATCAGCAGCGTTGGGGCATTATTACGGTCCGCGGTGATATACCCGTACACGATCGGAAGTCCGTCTGTCGCCATGACGTCCGCATCGATACCGACGTCCCGCATCATCGATGCGAGCAGATCCGCGCAATCGCGAACGCCTTCTCCGCTGGAGCTGATCGACTTCTGACGCACCAGCCGTTGCAGGTCTTCGATCATCTGGTCCGCGTTGTCGTCAACGAATTGCCGCGTGGACTGCAGGTCGGTCATGACATCCTCCAGATGACAGCGCGACGCTCGGTCTCCAGTACCCTATCGGATTCCCGCACATTTGTCGTCAGGCGTCCGCGACAACAGAAAACGGGCCGGAAGGTTCCGGCCCGCACACGCTCAAGTTCGGTTTGCTCAACTGGTTACCAGATGCCGAGTTCGTCCTTGGCATCCTCGCTCATCATATCCGGGCTCCAGGGCGGGCTCCAGACGAGGTTGACGCCAACTTCGCCGAGTTCCGGCAGTCCGTCCAGCGCGCCGTTGACTTCCTGCATAATGACCGGGCCGAGCGGGCACGCCATCGATGTGAGGGTCATCGTGACAGTGACGTCGTTCTTGCCGTTGTTCGCTTCGACGTCGACATCATAGATGAGCCCGAGATCGACGATGTTGATCCCAATCTCCGGGTCATAGACCGTCTTCAAGCTTTCCCGTACGTCTTCCTTCGTGAAGCTAGCCATCGAGCCTCCTTCGTCGTCGCATTCTCCGTATCGAGTCTAGTCCGCGGCCGGCCAGTCGGTAATTCCATAGGCGCCGGATTTCAGCACCTTCAACCCGAGAAGGGCACATTTGACACGTGCCGGGCTGATCGGAATCGCAAGCTCGTCCAGGATGTCCTGTGCCTCGAGATCCCGGACCGTTTCCAGCTCTTCGCCGTCCACCATTTCGGTGAGGATCGACGCGGCCGCCTGGCTGATTGCACAACCCCGACCGCTGAACTTGATCTCGGCGATCTTGCCGTCCTTGACCCTGACATCAATTCGGATCCGGTCGCCGCAGAGCGGATTGGTGTCTTCGTAGGTGATGTCCGGTTCGTCGATCGTTCCGTAGTTACTCGGGTTCTGATAATGCTCGAGAATGTTTTCTCGATACAGATCAGCCATTGTTATGCTCCGCCACCGAAGATGCTGTTGACGGTCTCGAGCGCTCCGACGAGCTGGTCGACATCCTCTTCGGTATTGTAGACATAGACGCTGGCGCGCGCAGTGGCCGTGACATCGAGGCGTCGCATCAGCGGCTGAGCGCAATGGTGGCCGGCTCGAACGGCGACGCCTTCACCGTCGAGGATGCTGGCGATATCGTGCGGATGAGCGCCGTCCAGGACGAAGCTGATCACCCCGGCACGGTCATCACCATCCGGGCCGAACAGCGTGATGCCCGGAAGCTCCCGCAGCTGACCAACCGCGTAGTTGGTCAGTTGAACCTCATGCTGGCGAATGCCATCGAAACCGAGCCCGTCCAGGTAATCGACCGCCGAGGCCAAGCCAACGGCGTCCGCCACTGACGGGGTCCCCGCTTCGAACTTCTCCGGGACGTCCGCCCAGGTTGAATGATCGAGTTCCACGTTGCGGATCATGCTTCCGCCGCCCATGTATGGCGGCATCGCTTCCAGGAGACCTCGACGTCCGTAGAGCACGCCGATGCCCATCGGGCCAACCATCTTGTGTCCCGAAAAGGCCATGAAGTCAATGTTCAGGTCCTGAACATCAACCCGCATATGCGGGACGCTCTGTGCGGCGTCCGCGATCACCAGTGCGCCGGCATCATGCGCCAGCTCGGTGATCTCCTTGAGCGGGGTGATCGTTCCCAGGACGTTCGAGACGTGCGCCACTGCAACGATCCTGACGGTGTCCTGTTCCAGGATTTCCCGGAACTGGTCCATTCGAACGCGGCCGTCATCGTCGATGTCGACGTACCGCACCTGCGCACCGGTCTGTTGGGCGATCAGTTGCCAGGGGACGATGTTGCTGTGATGTTCCAGCATGGTCAGGAGAATCGTATCGCCGGCAGTGAGATTGGCGCGCCCCCAGCTACTGGCGACCAGATTGATCGCCTCCGTGGTGTTCCGGACGAAGACGCATTCCCGGTGATCCGCCGCGTTGATCAGTCTGGCCACCGTGCGCCGAGCCCGGTCGTAGAGCTCGGTCGATGCCTCGCTGAGTTCGTAGACCCCCCGATGCACGTTGGCGTTTGATTCGCGATAGAACGCGTTGACCGCCTCGATAACCTG
>SKKR01000250.1 GCA_007123655.1 Thermomicrobiaceae bacterium | reverse complement strand
TCCTCGGCCATGTGAGTCGCCAGCTTGAGCCGCTGTCGTTCGCCGCCGGACAGCGTCGTGAGCGGCTGGCCGAGGCTGAGGTAGCCCAGCCCGACATCGGCGAGTCGGCTCAGGATCTTGTGCGCGACCGGGGTGCGCGCTTCTCCGTCGCCAAAGAACTCCACCGAATCAGTAACCGACATCTCGAGCACCTCGCTGATGTCTCGGCCACCGAACCTGTATTCAAGCACCTCCGCCTGGAACCGCTTCCCCTCGCACTCCTCGCAAATGGAGGTAACACCCTCCATCATTCCCAGGTCTGTGTAGATGACGCCTGCTCCATTGCAATTCGGGCAGGCACCCTCGGAGTTGGCGCTGAATAGTCCCGGCTTCACGCCATTCGCCTTCGCGAACGCCTTGCGGATGGGGTCGAGCAGTCCGGTGTACGTCGCAGGGTTGCTCCGTCGCGAGCCCCGGATCGCCGTCTGGTCGATCGACACCACACCCGCGCCAGCGGGGATCGACCCGTGCATGAGCGAACTCTTGCCGGAACCTGCGACCCCGGTGACAACGACGAGCACACCAAGCGGGATATCCACATCGACGTCACGAAGGTTGTGCAGGTTTGCCCCGCGGATCTCCAGCGAACCGGAGGGCGACCGCACGTGCTCTTTGAGTGCGGCCCGGTCGTCGAGATGTCGCCCGGTGATCGTGTCGCTGGATCGGAGACCCTCGACGGCGCCCTCGAAACAGACCGCCCCACCCGCCGCGCCGGCGCCGGGACCAAGGTCGACGATGTGATCCGCAATGGCGATGGTTTCGGGCGCGTGTTCCACCACGAGCACCGTGTTGCCTTTATCGCGGAGCCGGATCAGCACGCGATTCATACGCTGGATGTCATGGGGATGCATGCCGGTGGTGGGCTCGTCGAAGACATAGGTGACGTCGGTAAGCGATGAACCGAGATGTCGGATCATTTTGGTGCGCTGTGCCTCGCCGCCCGACAAGGTACCCGACGACCGGTCGAGCGAGAGGTAGCCCAGCCCGATCTCATCGAATGCGTCCAGCGTGTGCCGCAGCGCTGCAAGCAAAGGAGCAACCGACGGCTCATCGAGGTGCCGGATCCATGCCGCGAGATCACTGATCTGCATCGCGCAGGCATCGGCTATGCTGACTCCATCGATCTTCGACGACCGGGCGGCCTCGCTCAGCCGGGTGCCGTCGCAATCAGGACAGGTGGTGAAGATGACGGCGCGATCCACGAACGCCCGGATGTGCGTCTGCATCGCTTCCCGGTCCTTGGACAGGTATGACTTCTGAATGGTGGGAATCAGCCCAGCGTAGGTCAGATTGGTCCCGTCGATGTTGAGTTTCGTCGGCTCCTTGTAGAGCAGATCGTGCAACTCGGTCTCGCTGAACTCGCGAATCGGCTTGTCCGGATCGAAGAAGCCGCAGCCGCGGAAGATTCGGCCGTACCAGCCATCCATGCTGTAGCCGGGAACGGTCAGCGCGCCCTCGTTGAGCGACTTGCTGTCGTCGTACAGCGCGGACAGCTCGAAATCCATAACCGAGCCGCGCCCCTCGCAGCGAGTGCACATGCCTCCGGTTCGAGTGAACGTCGCCCTCTCCGCCTTGCCTTCGTTTTTCCTGACCATCCCGGAAGCCTGGATCGACGCGGTGTTGAACGAGTATGCGCTGGGCGGGCCAATATGCGGCTGCCCGAGCCTGCTGAACAGGATACGGAGCATCGCGTTTGCGTCGGTGACGGTACCGACGGTCGAGCGCGGGTTGGCCCCGAGCCGCTCCTGATCGACGATGATGGCGGTCGTCAACCCCTCGAGGACGTCCACGTCGGGACGGGCCACTGTCGGCATGAACCCCTGCAGGAAGGCACTGTAGGTCTCGTTGATCATCCGCTGTGACTCGGCGGCAATCGTGCTGAACACGAGTGAGCTCTTGCCCGAGCCGGAAACGCCGGTGAACACGGTCAGCCGGCGCTTCGGGATCTCGACGTTCACATCTTTGAGGTTGTTCTCCCGCGCGCCCTGTACGCGAATCAGGTCGTGGCGATCAGCGGGATGACTATCGCGCGACGCGGCGTCCACATTCGTTGTTTTGCTCATCGTGTCTCCATGAAGTGGACGGAGCCCTGGGCGAGGGCTCCGCGACCGTTGCCTGCATACATACTATCAGCGTCGAGCGACGCGCGACCCATAATCGTCGCCCGGTCGAGGTGCACGCCACAATCTGGGGTAACCCGCGTATCAACCGGCTAACCCTTCCAGGTCAGCTGCGTGAGTTGAAGCAGGTTGCCGCAGGTGTCGTCGAGCGTGGCGATTATTGAGGCGGTGACGTCCGTCGGCGGCATGGTGAACGTGCCGCCATTGGCCGAAATTCGTTCATAGTCGGCATGAATATCGTCGGAGAAGACCATCGCCGCATCTTCGCCTTGCTCGTACATCGCCTGCTGAAACGCTTTGACCGCCGGGTTGTCATTGTGCGCCAGCTGCAGCTCGGTTCCATCTGGCTCTTCGGGTGAGGCCACGGTTAGCCAGCGGAACTCGCCGTGGCTGACGTCGGCCTTTTTGACGAAGCCGAGGACGTCAGTATAAAACCGCAGTGCCTTCTCCTGATCGTCCACATAGATGGTAGTCAGCTTGATCCTCATGCGTGATAGCCTTTCCGCTGCTGGAGCCCCGCGGCTCCTCCGATCATATGACGGAACCCAATAGAAAAGTGTGACCGGTGAACGAAGAGCGCCTGGCGGAGCGATTTGAGAATGATCGTGCGCGGCTTCTGGCCGTGGCGTACCGGCTGCTCCGCTCGGCCAGTGAGGCCGAAGATGCGGTGCAGGAGACCTGGCTCCGGCTTCGTCGAGCTGACACCAGCGACGTGGAGAATCTCAGCGGGTGGCTCACCACCGTCGTCGGCCGGGTCTGTCTCGATATGCTGCGAGCGCGAAGGTCACGTCGCGAGGAGCCCTCGGCGCCTGAAAACGAGCACGCCTCAGACGCCGCGGACCCTGAGCGAGAAGCCGTGCTGACGGACTCCGTAGGTCAGGCAATGCTGACCGTTCTCCAGCGCCTCACGCCTGCCGAACGCGTTGCGTTCGTCCTGCATGATGTCTTCGGGGTGTCCTACGAAGAGATCGCCAGCATCGTCGAACGCTCTCCCGTGGCCACCCGCAAGCTGGCAAGCCGAGGACGCCAGCGAGTGCAAGGGGTAACGGAAGACGGTGAGGTCGAAGACGCGGAACTCCAGCAGTTCATCATTGACGCGTTCTTCCGGGCCGCGCGCGACGGCGACTTTCAGGCCCTGCTGGCCGTGCTCGACCCGGATGTCGCGTTGCGCGGTGACGAGACAGCACTGCGGATGGGCTCCCGCAGCGGGTGGCTTCCTTCGGAACTTCGCGGGGCGGAAGCGGTTGCCAGGCAGTTCGGTGGCCGGGCAGACGCCGCGCAACTGGCGCTGATCAACGGCGTACCTGGCGCGGTGTGGGCGCCCGCCGGAACACCTCGCGTTGCGTTTGGGTTCACCATTCGCAACGGCAGGATCGTGGAAATCACGCTTAGCGCCGATCCCGGACGCCTCGACCGGCTGAACATCAAGATCGTAGGCTAGAACCAAACCGGACTCGTATGCTCCTGCCCCGCATGCAACCATCCCAGCTGGCCAGCGATCGCGCCCGGAGCCTCGCTGGACGCCGGATCTGACACGTATGCCGACCCGGATCCCCTCAATGATTCAAGCGTCGCCGAGAAGTTCCTTGCTCATGCGGTAGGTCCCGGCAGTCAAGCCCCCGTCCACAGGCATGATGACGCCCGTCGTCCAGGACGCCTCGTCTGACGCGAAGTAGAGCGCCGCACTTGCGATCTCGTCTGGACGGCCCACCCGGCCGAGCGGATACCAGTTTGATAGCCGGTCAAGGATGTCAGGATTCTCTTTGAGGCGCGGCTCCCACACTGGTGTGCGAACGGTGCCAGGGCAGATGCAGTTGGCACGAACTCCATACTGACCGTATTTGACCGCCATGTTTTGTGTGAGATTGCCAACGCCCGCTTTCGCCGCGCCGTATGCTTCCTCCCCCAGCCCCGTCATCCCGTTCACCGACGAGATGTTCACGATTGATCCGGTCCGCCGTTCAATCATGTGTGGCAGTACCGCACGGGCGCAGAGATACGCGCCTTTCAACACCAGGTTGACGTTGAAATCCCACGTTTCCTCGTCGATTGTCGTGATGTCGTCGCCTTTTGCCGCCCCGGCGTTGTTCACGAGGATGTCAACCTTCCCAAACGTATCGATCGTTTCGGAGACCATCGACTCGACTGATGATGAGTCCCGAACGTCGGCCTCGATCGCTCGTGCCTGACCTCCCGCATCATTGATTTCGTTCGCTACCGCCCGCGCATTGTCGGTAGCGATATCGGCGACGACGACGGAGGCGCCTTCCCGGGCGAACCGATCCGCGATCGCTCGTCCAATTCCAGACCCGCCACCCGTCACAATCGCAACTCGTTCGGCCAGTCGCATTCTCCACCTCCCACGTGGGAACCTACCGCATCCACCCGGTGGTTCCCACCGTCAGATCAGCGCGTCCGTAATCGTCCTTAAAAGCAATCCAGAATCGGCCCGGAGTGCGAAGAATCCACCCAGCGACCACTTGTCCGCTTGGAGCAGCGCACCTCTCCCAGGGAGCTCATCGACTGGTCGAACCCATTGCTCCCAGTCTCGCAAGTTGGTGAACCTCATCGCCGGTCGATTCATAGAGCCGCCGATAGATCG
>SKKR01000347.1 GCA_007123655.1 Thermomicrobiaceae bacterium | reverse complement strand
TGCTGACCCGAGTATGAGCTCGTTTGCCCAGCGGTTATAGGCGAACAGTGTTCGGATTTTCTCTACGTCCACGTCCCTGTCCCTTCTCGCGTAAAGACCAGTTGCCTCGAGCACGTTCCTCGGTCCGTTCACGAGACCAGTTCAACCTGCCGCTGCTTGGATGGTTCGTCGCCAGTCTGCTCATCAAGACCCCAGGAGACCACGCGTTCCGGTACGATGCGCAGCCAGCCACCTCCGAAGCCATCCTGGTGGAACTCCCCGCCGACTTTGAAGATCTCGGCGTAACCCCGAATGCAGACGCCCCTCGGAGATTCGGCATCATCGTCAGGCAGGTCATCGACAACGAATCCCACCCGGTTGTTCTGCTGAAGATCCCGGAACTTCTTTGAGCCGGCGTCCAGTCCGGGAAGAACGATTACCGAAGTGCCGGGGGCGAATTCGTAGTTCACCGGTGTGACGTGGGGCTGGCAGTTTGCACCCGCCGTTGCGACGCGCCCGAGGTCATGTCCAGCGAGATATGATTCCTCTGCCGCGGAAAACCTGACCACTGGTACCTCCGATTTCGTTCGGGTAACGCCCGCCTGTTACCCGAGCGTCACTCTCTGACCGTCACGTTGTACACTAGCAGCAAATGCGGTTAGAATCGGTCCACATTTCCGGCTTCCAGTCGACGGGGTCATTCCGATGTATCAGCCAACAACCCGTGTCCTTACCGTTCTGGAACTGCTCCAGACCTACGGCCAGATCAGTAGCCGGGAACTGGCGTCGCGGCTGGAGGTCAACCAGCGGTCGGTTCGTCGATACATCACCATGCTTCAGGATCTGGGGGTTCCGGTCGAGAGCGAACGGGGCCGACACGGCGGTTATCGTCTTCGACCGGGCTACAAACTTCCGCCGCTCATGTTCACCAACAGTGAGGCCCTGGCCGTGACGCTCGGACTGCTGAACGTGGAACGGCTCGGGCTCGGCGCGCATGAGCCGGCCATCGAGGGCGCGCTTGCCAAGGTTACCCGCGTGCTGCCGGAGTCAGTGCGAGACCAGGTCAACACTGTGCAGAATGTGACCGTCATGGATAACGCCTCCGGGAATTCGCCAGCCAGCGCTGACACCGTCATCGCGTTGTCCCAGGCGGTACAGCAGTCGCGGCAGGTCTGGATTCACTATGCGTCCCCGCTTGAGGAGACCACCCGCGTAATTAACCCGTACGGACTGGTCCTTCGGGACAGCCACTGGTACGCGGTTGGGTGGTGTCACCTCCGGGAGGATCTCCGGATCTTCAGGCTGGACCGGATCCGGCGTCATCGCGTTCTATCGGCCACGTTCGCCAGACCGGCGGACTTCGACGCCCGAGAGACCGTGATACGCTCGCTGGAACGGCGCTTCGATCAACCGGAAGTCGAGATCGTCCTGCATACCAGTCTGAACAGTGCGCGGGAGTGGGTCTCGGTGATTACCGGGACGCTGCGAGAATCGGACGCAGGCGTGGTGTTCACCTGCAACACCCGATCGGTCGCCTGGCTCGCCTGGTTCGTTGCATCGATGCCCTGGCCGGTTACCGTTCGCCGCCCGGCCGCGCTGATGGACGAACTTGCGAACCTGTCTCAACATATCGCGGCGATCGGCTATGATCCGGACCAGCCAGAACAGGAGGAGTTGCCCGAACGTGGACGACGATCTCTCCGACCAGCCTGAGCCGCTCGAGTTCCTGACCGACACGCATCGCCTTGCCGGCCGCTGTGGCTCCGAGAGGGGCGAGTATGGACGGTGATACCGGAACGCTCATGATCCTGGCGCTGATCGGGCTACTGATTCTCTCCGCCTTCTTCTCGAGCTCGGAGACAGCGTTCGTTTCCCTTCAGCAGATTCGCGTGCGGCATCTGGAACACGTCGGCGCCCGTGGGATCCAGCGTGTGCGGCGGTTGTTCGACCGTTCCGAGGAGACGCTGGTCACGATTCTGATCGGCAACAACCTGGTTAATACCGCGTCCGCCGCCCTGGCGACGGTGATCGCATCGCAGTATCTCGGAGCGCAGGCGGGCGCGCTCGTTGCCACCGGAATCATCACCATCGCCTTGCTCGTGTTCGGAGAGATCACGCCAAAGACGATCGCAATCCGCCACGGCGAGTCCATGGCGCGCATCTACGCCCCGTTACTGGAACTGTTCAACCTGCTGTTCAAACCGGTGGCGGTCCTCATGACCTGGGTCGCGTCGGCCGTCGCATCGCTCGCCGGCGCCAGCACCCGGAATCGAGCGCTGAGTCAGGACGAGATCCGGACCGTCATCATGATGGGAGAGGAAGCGGGTGTTCTGCGCCAGGCCGAGACGGAAATCCTGCGCAACGTGCTCAAACTTGAACAGGCTGAAGTCAGCGAGATCATGATGCCGCGTATCAACGTGACCGGCGTTCAGGCCGATGAGTCGATCGCCGAGATCGCCCAGACGATCGCGGTCAAAGGGTACACCCAGATGCCGGTGTATGAATCTGACATGGACAGCATCATCGGCGTCGTCCACGCTAAAGACATCCTGCTCCGGGCGCACAGCGGTGACACACGCAGCCGCGCCCGAGATGCGATGCGCCAGGCGTTGTTCGTGCCGGAAACCAAGACCGTCGTGGCACTCCTCAATGAGATGCGGGAGCGTCGAACGCAGATGGCCATCGTGATCGACGAATACGGAGGGACTGCCGGAGTCGTCACGATTGAGGACCTCGTCGAAGAGATCGTCGGCGAAATCACGTCCGAATACGGAGTCGAACGCCGGCTGATCCGCAGCATGTCCGATCGGGAGGCAATCGTCGACGCGGCGTTGTCAATCTCTGACTTCAACGAAGCCATGAGCGTCGAACTGGCGGCCGACGATGCGGATACGCTCGGAGGATTCATCTTCGAGCAAATGGGACGGATTCCCGATCCCGGTGACGCATTTGAGGCGGGGGATTTCGAGTTCCGGATCCTTTCAATGAGCGGGCAGCGCATCAGCATGGTCCGCGTCCGGCGGATCCGGCAGGAAGACACAGCCGGAGAGCAGGCGTCGTCTGCCGAAAGCGCCCGGGAACGAGAAGCAGATCAATGAGCATCCACGAAATCACAACGCCGCTGGCGGATCACGCGGTAGAGCAACTCCGCGCTGGCGATCAGGTCCGGATCTCCGGGATCGTCTACGCCGCACGAGACGTCGCGCACGGACGGCTCATCGAAGCGCTCGATCGCGGTCAGTCGCTTCCGGTGGATCTCAAGGGACAGGTGATCTACTACGTGGGGCCGGCCCCGGCCAGGCCGGGCAGCCCGATCGGCTCCGCCGGACCGACCACGAGCGGCAGAATGGATCGGTACACACCCCGGCTGCTCGAGTGCGGACTGAAAGGAATGATCGGAAAGGGCTATCGCAGCCGTGACGTACGCGACGCCATCGTCCGTCACCGCGCGGTGTATTTCGCCGCCGTTGGGGGGAGCGGCGCGCTTCTCGCGAGGCAAATCGAGGCGTCCGAACTCGTCGCATACGAGGACCTGGGGCCGGAAGCCATCTACCGGCTCACCCTCCGATCGTTCCCGGCGATCGTCGTAAACGACAGCGTGGGAAACGACCTCTACGAGCAGGCGCCCAGGCAGTATCGGGAATCGAACCCTGACAGCGGTTGAACTACCAGGGCGCCGGGCCATCCCAGCTGCCCACCGACACCTCACCCTCCGGCCCCTGCGACGAGTTCGAATCCGGATCCCGCCAGCGCACCGCA
Organism: Thermomicrobiaceae bacterium; assembly: GCA_007123655.1. Taxonomy (GTDB): domain Bacteria; phylum Chloroflexota; class Chloroflexia; order Thermomicrobiales; family Thermomicrobiaceae; genus SLMJ01. The sequence goes on along the minus strand of SKKR01000347.1, from coordinate 1,023 downwards.
AGTGCACAACGTGGCGGATCGAAGAACCAGTGATCGATCGGCGGGCGATCACGCGTTGACGCGAGCAGGTACGGAGGCTGGATTCGGCGATTTCGAAGGTGCTTCACGAGGAAGCCGAGCACCAGTTCCGAAGCAAGGTGCCAGCCTCCCGGACAGGTTGGCTTCGGTGCGTTGGGGTCGCACGGCCGAAGGCCGCCTGAACTCGCGAACCAGTCCCAGTGATCCAGGCCAAGCAAAGCGCAATGATGCGTTGGCTCCGGAAGCTGGTTGTACAACCCGTTCATGTAGCTCATGGGCATCGTGTCCTCGGTCCCGGTGATGAACACCGTTGGGCGATTTGCCTCAAGAACCGCCCGCAAGGAATCGTTATGATCCCAGGTCCCGGCGAGCGAACCGATTCCGCGAACGTTCATCCCGTCCTCGTGGGCCGCCAGCGCGCAGGCCCGGGCGCCCCAGGAGTGCCCGATGAAGGCAAGCGAGGTCGGAGCACCGAGGAAGAATGGTATGTTCGCGCCACTGCTCCAGGATGCGAACGTCTCCGGGCGGGATTCGAGGCGTTCACAGATTTCAAGCTCGGCCATCACCTGTTCTCGGGAGTGAATCGCAAGCGGATCCGAATGCACCAGAGGAATGTGCAACCAGACCCGGCCCTCCCACTCATTCCGCATCCAGCGCACCGTCTCGACGATCCGGGTGACCGCATCCCCCGGCGATCCAGCGTGGATATCGTGCAGTGCCGGCGCGGCGACGACGAACCCGCAGCGCGCCAGCAGGTGGAGCACTGCCGTCCACTGTCGATGGTCCTGGGAAACGTCCTCCGGGCACATTCCGTCGCTTGGCCCTCGATTACCGTGTGCGAAGATGACCAGCGGATAGGTTCCCGGACGAATCGGCGCCGTCCAGACCGCACCGTCGTACGACGGATAGTAGATGTGGATCGGAAAGTGACCCGACGAACTTGAAGACTCGACCGTTGCGTCCTGTCTGCCGTAGAAGACCGGGTGGAAGTACAGATCGGACACG
>SKKR01000045.1 GCA_007123655.1 Thermomicrobiaceae bacterium | reverse complement strand
CTACAATTAACGGTGGATATGCGCCCGTAGCTCAGAGGATAGAGCGCTTGCCTCCGGAGCAAGAAGTCGCAGGTTCGAATCCTGCCGGGCGTACCAGCATTCTCACCTTCGTAGACCTGTTCCAGCACCGACTCGGGCCAATGACAACACGGACTGGCTGGCTGCTCGGAAGGGGGCCCGGTCTTGGCGCGTTACGTGATCGACCCTGACGTCGCACTTCACCTCGCCCGCAATGCGATTGCAATTACTGACGAGCATCAGATTCTTGCCCCTACTCTCTTTCGATCTCAAGTGCTCTCGACACTTTTCCAGTACGTGCGTTCCGGTCGCCTGACACAGGAGGAGGCCAAGCGCCAGCTTACATACGTGCGGGCGTTGCGTCTGCGACTCCTTGGTGACCGGGTTCTGCAAGATGTCGCCTGGAAGATTGCCGATCAACTCGGATGGAGTGATACGTTTCAGGCCGAGTACATCGCGCTGACACAGCTACCGGCGGATGCATTCATCACACTCGACCGGAAGCTCGCGGATTCAGCGAAAGAGCTAATTGCGCTGGCCCCCATTGAAGTGCTCAGGCGCCGGACTGGTGAACGCTGATATCCGGTGTACTGCACAACTTGCTTCAGGGACCAGCGGAGGAGAGGCCTTCGGGTCATCGCTGGGCAGGAGGCCGTTCCTCGACGTGCCATTCTGCGCGTTCGAGTTCGCGACGCCTGCGGCGGGTGCGAATCAGTCTGTACCAGAAAAGCACGGGAGCCCAGAGCAACGCGATCGGCACGAGGATCCAGAGAACGTGTGTTCCGAGCAGGAAGGCGGTTGTCCCACCTTCGCTCGAGAACATATAGATGAGCAGGACGCTCCAGAGCTTGAATCCGATAAGTACCCCGGCGAAGGTCAGGGCTGCGGTTCGGTAGGCCACGACGCAGAATCCCGGTCAGTCACACACAAGATCGAACCACCTGCCGCAAGCATACAGGCCCTCCAGCACCTGGTGCATACCCCTCTCGGCTTCAGCTTACTGGACAGCCTTGTACGTACACTCTATACTGGTGCAAAATCAAGCCGAACGACGCTGGGTGACCGTATGCAGCGGAATGACTGTCATGACCGGAACCGGTCGACATAGTACAATCGCGTCGTACGAGAAACACCGTGGCAGGTTCCGTGTAGCGAACGGGAGCCATGATAGTGACCGGCTACTGCATCGCGCAATCCAATGTTTACGCGACTCGTGAAAGTCAAAGCGGCTCGTTGATGCGAACGCAACCGGAACGCGTCCATTCGGCAACACATGCTGGCGGAACGTCAGCACCATGTACATGCGGACAGACGGGGCACAGGACGTCGCCGCATGACATTCAGGAGGTGGATCAGTGATCTTCCGGAGAGAAAATCGCGGGGAGTCCTTCCAGCGACAGATCAGCAATCTCCGCCAGCAACAGCCCGAGGCTCCCGCTGAAGAGGAAGCGCAGGAGTATCAGTACGACTACGAAACTGACGAGCAGTCGGACACCAACCGGTTCGCCACCGAGCAGGGAACCCCGTCCGAAGGGATTTCGTTTCCGTCGAGTCGCGCCGGATCGGTAGAGGAACCGCCCCAGGAAGCACCCGAGGAGCCACCTGCTCCCGCGCCCCAGCAGTCACATCCGCAACAGGCTGCGCCAACCTATCAGGACACTCGCCAGTGGCAGCAACCGTCCGACTCCACCTCGAGCAGCATCGCGGCCAATTCCTACTGGAACGGCACCCTCAAGAGCGAGGGTTCGCTCCGCGTCTATGGAAAAGCCGACGGTGAACTGCATTCAGCGACTGATCTCTATGTAGCTGAGGGAGCGGAAGTCGATGCCTCGCTCTTCGCTGACAGTGTTGTGGTTGCCGGGCTGGTTCGGGGGAAGATCGAAGCCCGTTCCCGGCTCGAGATCCTGCCGCAAGGCGAGGTTACGGGAGATGTTCGCTCCCCGAAACTGGTCGTGCATGAAGGCGCGACCATCAGCGGACAGCTCAAGATGGAAGAAGCACGTAGCCAGCCGGGTGACGTGCCGGGCAGCACGCATATTGGCCGCGGTAGCGAATCGTAGCCCCGGAATCCAGTGGGCGGCGACCTACCGGGTCGCGGGAGGAATGTAATGTCAATGTCCTACCGGCCATCTGCACAAGAGGGTGACGAGCCAGCTCGTCCGGCCCCCGCGGCGAACGAGCCGCTCAGTCTGATAGATCGGTATTCGTCCATAGAGGGAACCTTTGCCACCACCCGGGATGTCCGGATTGAAGGCGTCGTCCGCGGGAACATTTCTTGCCAGGGGCTCCTGTATATCGCCGAGGGCGCGGACATCGACGCAACGGTCGAGGCGTCCAGCATCACTGTAGCGGGCAAGCTCAACGGTGAAGTGACCTGCCGCGGCCGCCTTCAGATCACCGCATCCGGGCGGGTGTCAGCCACCGTTACCACGGAGAGCCTGATCATCGATGAAGGCGCCTTCTACGAAGGCGATCTGAACATGAAGTCCGCCGGATCGTCGTCCAGCGTCGGATCGTTCGATCCTCAAACGGACACCGCCCCGTCGGTCCTCCGGCGCTTTAGCCAGGAGGATGAGGGAGAGTCAGGTGGCGGCGAAGGTCGACGCGGATCCGCCACCCCATAAGGGGGGGAGACCGGCGCCGCGGGTTTGGCCGGTCCGGAACCACCTGGCGGCCCGACGATGGCGGAGTCATCACACAGCTTGTAAAGTAAGGGAGACGTACTTTACTCGCGCTGAACAGGATTGGTAGTCAGACCGGACAGCGGCCGGTCAGTGGGTGGGGTATCACAAAGAATGACGGTCCGTAAGTGCAGCACATGCAAGCACTATGAGCCCGCACCTATCTGGCGCAAAGGCTGGTGCCGGAACCCGCGACTTTACTCTCCACAACAGAGTCACCTTGTCGGAGAAGACGATCTGGACTGCGATCGTGGGATGGGAAATTACTGGGAACCAATCGACGATGACCTGAACCCCGATTCTCCACCCGCGCGATACGGCTACACCGCGAGCGGCGGCGAAACTGAAACCGGCAACGGCGAACGTGCCGCGCTGGCACCGATTCAGCTAAGAGGACTGCACGAAGCGTCCGACGAACCGGAACGGCGAGGAGGTAACATGAGTCAATATGGGGGCCCCGGCCGACCGACAGGCCCTGGAGACTATGGCGGTGGCGCCGGTTCCGGCAATGGGGATGATGACGACCGCTTCACCGCTCCCTTCAGCGAGGCAGGTGATCAGGACCCACATGGCTCGGAACGAACACCGTTCGGCTACCAACCCGAAGAGCGATACTGGACAGACTACCTGCGCATTGCCGCCCCGGTGGTCGGGGTCATCCTGATGCTCGGGCTTGTCTGGTTCTGGGTCGCGAACATGCTCACCGATGACAACGATGACATCGACAACGGCGACGAAGATCTTGCCGGTGAAGTCATCGAAGCTGATACCCCTGAAGCGACCGACGAGGAGACCGACGACGAGCAGGAACCGATCACAGTCATGACTCCCGAACCGGAAGACGATGCCGACGACGCCGAAAACGGCGATGACGCGGCACCAACGACGATGGGGCCGGGAGCGACAGTCGTCGTGGTGGGAACCGGCGAAGCTGGGCTGAACATTCGATCCTCCGCGTCCACGGAGGCGGAAGTCGTCAACAGCGTGCCGGATGGAACCGAGATGGTGATAACCGGCGAGTCAGAAGAGGCGGACGGGTTCACATGGTGGCCTGTCGAGGTGGATGACACCACCGGCTTCGTCGCCGCTGATTTCATCGAACTGCCGGACTAACCCGACCGCCGAGCGCCCCGTTGTGGGGCCCGAGCGGGCTATGCTATACTCAGCGTCGGCGATAGCCGTCGCCAAATCTACACGTGCCCGGACTGCTGCCGGTGTGCCGCTCGAACTGATCGGTCCGGTAGTGGGGAGAAGGGTACGGACGTCTAACAGACCTCAGGAGGGTATCTCGCGTGGTTGCAACGGCGGAACGAGAGTCGACCGAAGTTACCATGAAGGCGCTGCTGGAGGCCGGGGTCCATTTCGGCCACCAGACAAAGCGCTGGAACCCCAAGATGCGCCCGTACATCTTTACGGAGCGCCACGGGATTCACATTATCGATCTCCAGCAGACCGTGATGATGCTGGAAGAAGCCTGCAACTTCGTCAGCAAGCTTGCGGCGGATGGTGGCCGGATCATCTTCGTCGGCACCAAGAAGCAGGCGCAGGACACGGTCCGGACGGAGTCGGCCCGCAGCGGTCAATTCTTCGTGGACCGTCGCTGGCTCGGCGGAACGCTCACCAATTTCGTGACGATTCGGTCCCGGCTCCGTCATCTGGCGGAACTCGAGGAACAGTTCGCGACCGGCCAGATCTTTGCGCTACCGAAGCAGGAACAGATCTTCAAAGAGCGTGAGCTGAACCGATTGCGGCTTTCCCTGGGTGGGCTGAAGGAGATGAACCAGCTGCCCGCGGCGATCTTCGTGGTCGATCCGAAACGGGAGCACATCGCGATCGCGGAGGCGCGGCGACTCCACATTCCCATTATCGCAATGGTAGACACGAACTGCGATCCGGACGAAATCGACTATGTTATCCCCGCCAATGATGATGCGATCCGGTCTGTCCGGCTGATCGCGTCCCGGATTGCGGATGCAGCGATCGAGGGACGGACAGAACTCGAGTCGACCATGATCGACGAGACTCCGGAGGCCGCACCGGTTCCTGATCTCGAACCAGCCTCCGTG
>SKKR01000099.1 GCA_007123655.1 Thermomicrobiaceae bacterium | reverse complement strand
GGCTGGAACCAGAGCGGCACGGTGCTGCCGTCCCTGCTCGAAGGCCTCGCCACGGCTCGCCGGAGCGAGGAGCTCAACAACTGGCGCCATCCGGTCGACCTGATCAGCATGATGGAGCCGGTCTACGAGCGGCTCCCGGGACTGGTCGAATGTCAGCGAGCGGGTGAATGGGATGGGTTCGAGGCGCTGGCCGGGATCCTGCTCGGTGAGGATCCGGACGCGATCATGCGGGAGATCGTGTCCGCGATGGAGTCCGGCGCGACGCTCACCCAGCTCAGCCAGGTCGTGAGTTACGCGGCGGCGCTGCGAGTCGCGAAGTTCCACACCAGCAACGAGTTTGCCGACTGGATAACGGTGCTGCACACGTATACCTATTGCAACGCGGTACACCAGGGTCTCAAACGCTCACCGTCACCCGAACTTGCCCGCGGGCTGCTCCATGGCGCGGCACACATCTACCTGGACCGGTTCCTGAACATGCCTTCGGCACGTCTGCCCGAGCGCCGACGTGTCGATGACGAACCGACCGGTGGCGCTGAACTGCTCGAGCGTTTGCGGGAGCACATGAACCGCGAGCAACAGGTGAACGAGTCCGCGTTGACCGTCCATCGCTATCTCAGCCTTGGGCACGATCCCGCGCCGCTGATCGCAACGCTGGGACACACGCTCCTGCGCGAAGATGCCGAGTTTCACAGTTACCAGATGCTGGAAGCCGGCGTAGCGCTCTTCCATGAGCTGCGGCCGGAACGTCCGGAGGCGGCGAATCGCGTACTGGTCGGCGTTGCCCGGTATCTCGCGGCGCACTCCCCCACGCCACGAGCGATGTTGCAAACTGCCAGAACCGCCATGCGCCTTCAACGAGGCGAGGAGATCTATCAGGACGATGACGATGAATAACTGACGAGTACCGGCCACGGTTTCCCCCGACCGGGGCCGGTTAAGACACCCACCAACCCCTCGCGACACCCCGCCGTTTCCCCACTGCGGCGGGGCTGTCGTTGAGGGATGAGGTAGCAGTTTCGGGAAATGTCAGGAGTTTGGTGTGACGAGTAACCGATTCGAGAACTGGCTGTTGAGGTACAAGCAGGCCTGGGAGTCTCGAGATCCTCACGCGGCTGTCGCTCTCTTCACCGAAGACGCGACGTACCACGAGCACCCATTTGACGAGCCAATGAACGGATCCGATGAGATCCTCGCGTACTGGAAAGCAAATACGGCGGTGCAGGAGAATGTCCAGTTCTCCTTTCAGATCATCGCGACCAACGGAGACACCGCGGTCAACCACTGGCACGTGACGTTCGACTCAATCGACGAGAGCGGTTCAGCGGTGAACCTTGGCGGATCCGTCGAGATCGATGGGATCTTCAAGTTTCGCTTGAACTCGGACGAACGCTGTCCGCAGTTCCAGGAATGGTGGCACGTTCGTCGGGTCTGATTGGAGTCGTTCCACCCCACATCCCCGTCCCGTTTCACACGGGGCGGGGGTCTGTGGATAGCGAAGTGGTCTGATTCCGAAACGGTAGTGACCCGGCTCATATGGAGCGAGAACGCCCATATCCTTATCACAGCGCAAGGCAATGTTTCCCTGAGCAGGGAATGGCTTCCTTGTGCAGGATCAGGAGTTGTGGTGCTTGCATCCTGTGTCATACTTTGACCTCCAATGTTGTGGCGCTCTTTGATGAAGGGCAGGGGAGTCAATGATGGCGGGAGGGTTCGCGCGATGAACGACCGACTGACCTGGGTGGGGCCGCTGGGCGGGATACTCGCGGCAGTTTTCTATGTACTGAGCCGATCGTTTGGTGGCTGGCACATTCCCGGTGCACTGGACGTTCGCCCGGAAGACGGACCGGATGTGGTTGGCCCTCTGCTGGCTGACAATGCTGACGGATTTCGTGTGGGAGCGCACCTCGGGTTTCTGAGCGCGTTGTTCCTGATGGTGTTCGCCGCCGACCTCAGGAGGCGAATGGTGACGCACGAGGAGAAGGACAGCACGTGGGGGTTCCTGGCGTTCGGGGGTGGACTGGTACTCGCCACCGTGCTGATCATGCAGAACAGTCTGACGCTGGCTGCCCGAGTCGTTGGTGACCAGGGTCTGAGTCCCGAGCTGGGTCAGCTGATTCTTGCCCTGCAGTGGAGTGGCTCCGATCTGATGGCCGCTCCAATTGCGGCGATTGTCCTCGGGGTCAGCGTAATGGGGATCTCAGGCGATTTCATCGTGAGATTGTGGGCATGGGTGGGGATCGTCCTGACCGCCGGAGTCGTAGTGGCGCTACTGATTCCCGGGTCCTCTCCGCTGTTCATCTTTGTCGGGTTATCACTGCTCTGGATGACAGTCGTTGCGGGTGTGCTGCTCTGGGACGATGTCAGGCCGAGGTTCGTAAAGCAGCACCCGGCTGGCGTGTCGTCCTGACAACACTCTGAGCCAGGCGGTTGATACGCCCAACATGGCTACAGTTCAAACGAGTTTCGTGCGACCATATGTGCCGGACCCTCGAACATGGTCCGGCGCTCTCTGTTCCGGGCGGGGATGATCTTTCCGTGACGAACGATTGGATTCCATCGATGCAAGTCGGAGTTGTCTTTCCGCAGACTGAAAGTGGCACGGATCCCGGATTCATCCGGGACTACACGCAGGCGGCCGGCGAACTCGGATACCGGCATGTCCTCGCCTACGACCATGTCCTGGGTGCTTCGACCCGGAACCGACCGGACTGGACGGGTCCGTATAGCTCAGAGGACATCTTTCACGAGCCGTTCGTCCTGTTCGGCTACATGGCGGCCCTCTCCCAGAATCTCGAATTCGTGACCGGTGTAATCATTTCCCCGCAACGTCAGACAGTGCTGCTTGCCAAGCAGGCGGCGAGTCTGGATGTGCTCTGTCAGGGGAAGTTCAGGCTCGGGATCGGCGTGGGCTGGAACGAGATCGAGTACATCGGCCTTAACGAGAACTTCCGTAACCGCGGCAAGCGGGAGGAGGAACAGATCGAACTAATGCGCCTTCTCTGGACCAACGAGGTGATCGACTTCCACGGTGAGTTCCATCACATCCCGGACGCAGGGATCAACCCGCTACCGGTGCAGCGACCGATCCCGATCTGGCTTGGCGGCCGCTCCGAGCCGGCATACAAGCGCGCCGCTCGGATGGCGGACGGGTTCATGCCGCAGTTCCCGCCGGACGAACGCGGCGCCGAGACCATTGCCCGGATCCGGCAGTATGCACGTGACGCCGGCCGGAACCCGGACGAGTTCGGGATCGAAGCACGCGTTTCGCTGATGGACAAACCGGTGGATACCTGGCGCCAGGAGTTCGAAGGCTGGCGAGATCTTGGAGCCAGTCACGTAACGGTGAACACCATGCGGATGGGGCTCTCGAAACCCCAGTACCACATCGACATGGTTCGCACGTTCGCGGAAGAGATCGGTGTTGAGTAACATATCCGCCGGACCAGAGAACTGACGTTCCGGCGATTCCAGCGGTCCGGCGCGCACGGATTAAGGAAAGTTTAAGTAACCACTGCTATGGTACGTACGTTGGAAACATGAGAAGTCTGGTCGGGATGTCGCCTCGACATTGCGAAGCTATGATCAGGGGGCGTATACTCCGCGCGTTAATCAGATCCGGTCTCGTGGTGACCTGATGGGGAGAAGTCAGCCACCCGGGGTGAGGCCGGAGATGCGATCCAGTGAGCGTCGGGAACAGGGAGGGACCAATAATGCAGGAGACCTCGAGTCAGTCTGCGCCTCGGTTTGGGTGGGTACCGCAGGACATTCAATCACCATCCTTCAGTCACGATTCCGAATTCCCCTTTTCAGCAATGCCGGATGATGCCGAACTCGCGAACCCGTGGGGAGAGAAAGTAACGGTATTTTCGACTCAGCGAGACCCTGGCTACTGGGTGCCATACCGGAACGATCTTCCCCCGACGATCATCAGGAGACAGAAGCGGGTTGCGCCGATCACGATCGCGCCGAAGCTCAAGTACCCCATGATGGTCGCGCTCGCGCTGGCCACGATCGGGTCAGGCAGTCTCTTGCAGGCGCTTTCTCCGGCGGCGAAGGCGGCGCCATCGAACAGTGACGGCACGGGCAGTTTCGAGCCAGTTAATGACACCCAGAGTGGTGGAGACATTACCGCCGCGCCCGCAGATTCGTCGAACGGATCGTCCGTGCACGAGGTTGTGCCCGGAGATACGCTGAAAGACATTGCGGCGCAATACGGTGTGGATCTTTCCACGTTGATTTCTGCCAACGGAATTCCCAATCCGGATCTCATCTTTCCGGGTGACCATATTCAGATCCCGCAGAACGCGAGCTTCGCTGAGTCGATGGTCACCTATACGGTGCAGTCCGGCGATACGTTGAACGCGATCGCAACAGCGCACGGGGTAAATACGACGGCGATCATCAACTATGAGGCCAACGGGATCACGAACGCGGACCTGATTCAGCCGGGTCAGGAACTGACGATCCCTGGCGGGACCCCACCGTCAATTGGTGTGGTTGCCCAGTCGCACGAAAACGCTGATCCTGAGCCACAACCGGATCCCGAACCGGAGCCCGCGCCCGAACCAGCACCTGAACCCGAGCCGGAGTCAGTGGTGCAGGCCGAGCCGGAACCGGAGCCTGAACCCGCCCCGCAACCAGACCCGGAGCCGGAACCACAGCCAGAAGTCCAGGCCGAGCCGGAGCCCGAACCCGAGCCGGCACAATCCGCAGCTCCAGCCAACAGTGCGGTTGGCCAGCAGATCGTGAACCTGGCGATGCAGTTCCAG
>SKKR01000522.1 GCA_007123655.1 Thermomicrobiaceae bacterium | reverse complement strand
GTGATCCGCCGCTACATCACGAGTCATGGTCCGGCGACGGTTCATGACTGCCGGTCCTGGAGCCATCTGACGCTTGCGGAGATCCGCCGGTGCATAGAGATGCTCGGTTCAGAAGTCGAGAGCTTTGAGCATGACGGGATGACGTTCTGGACCGCGAATGATCCACCGGTCGCGGCCCTCGAAGTGCCACGAGTTCACTTGATTCAGGCGTACGACGAGGTTTTCATGGGCTATCTGGAGAGCCGCGGGCTAATCGACCTCGCCGGCCGGCTCACCAATCTGCATCCGGACAACATGGTCACGAACGGGTTGCTGCTGGTGAACGGCCAGTTCGCCGGGAACTGGAAGCGCGCGCTGACGAGCAAATCAGTTCGCATAGAACTGCTTCATTACGACGTCCTCGATGACGCCAAGGTACGAACGATACAGCGAGAGGCAGACCGAGTTGGAGCGTTCCTTGGTCGGGAGCTGAGATTGGCATTCCGACGGTTGTAGAGTTGTGCGCACCCGCTCGACCGCGCTGGTTGATGACCGAACAACACAACAGCAGGAAGATCAGTTCCGCGCGTTTCGGTTTCCGTATAAGCGACGTGATGTTGACGCTCATCCGGCCCGGTTCACAATATGCTACTCAACAATGGGAGGCGCTTTGGCGTGGCGCAGTGTTGAAATGTGTCGCTACGTTACTCGCTCACCCGTGACAATAACGCGCTGATCATACTCCTGGCTGGAAGGATCGAAGCTCCCGTCGCAGGTGATAATTGTGATTCTTGCAACATCACTCGGCGCGACGATATCGCTTGCGTCGGAGTCCGCGGGAACTGACCGAACCGACGTAATCTGGTACGTGAAAACTCTGCCATCCGGCTGCGTAACCGTGACTTCGTCGCCTTTCGCGACTGAGCCGAGCTCCCAGAAGACCGCCGGGCCAACCCCCGCGTAGTCGAGATGACCGGCAAACACGGCATTGCCTCCATCTTCCGGACGCGATGTGAAGTCATACCAGGCAACGGCGTCGGGCGAACTCGGGTCCTCCATCACGCCTTCCGCGTCGACGCTTTTGACTTCCACGGGAGCGTTTACCCCGATTGCCGGGATCTTCAGACGCATTGTTTGCGCGCCCGAGCTGGACGACACATTCGGATCAGACGTAGCAGATTCGCCGACGTCCTGCGTGGTGCTGTCTGATGGTTGAGATTCTGGACTCGCTGTCGGTGTTGTTACCGAAGAATGTGTGGCTGTCACACTGCCATTTTCGGGCGTCGGTTCGGCATTGGTCTCAGCATTGGACTCTGAGAGCTCCAGGGAGCTGGAGGGAGTCTCCTCCCGGTTCTCAGCACCAGTGTTTTCTGGTGCTTGGTCCGTACCGGCCAGAAGCGCTTGATCGCTCGGCTCGGATGTCGGTGTTCCGTTCACTGGAGCGTCAACCAGCAAACTCTCGGATGATGATGGAGCGGTATTGAACAGTATTATGACTACTAACGACGTTGCGCCAATGCCGATGAGCAGCGACAGTCCTGTCACAAGTCGGAAGGCTGTCATTCTCGGTCGGCTCGCGCCGGACGGCGCACTCGACATGGGTGAACTCCATTGAATGTTGAGACGCCTCCCGAGCGGGGAGGCTACCTCAACAACTGATCATAATAGGTTCATGTCGTGAATGCTCGTGCGCTGACTCACACTCCTCATGTACGAATGATTTCCCCAGTTATTCGTACCGGTGTCGTCTGTTCGTCTGGATATACGCTCCACCGCCGACCACCAGCAGCACGGCGGCAAGCAGCAGGCTGGACGGGGCGACTACCCGCTCGTAGCCATCTGCGAGGAATCCCCCACCAGTCTTGGGCAAGGTAATCTTCCCAACGTCGTCCACGGGTACCGTGTCATCGGGGCCATCGACTGGCGGTGCTGTGTCGTCAACAGGAACCGTATCGTCGGTGTCATCCACGGGAACCGTGTCATCAGTATCGTCGACCGGCGTCGTGTCATCCACGGGAACCGTGTCATCAGTGTCGTCAACCGGCGCCGTGTCATCCACGGGTACCGTATCATCGGTGTCGTCCACCGGCGTCGTGTCATCCACAGGTACCGTGTCATCGGTGTCGTCGACCGGTGTCGTGTCATCCACGGGTACCGTATCGTCAGTGTCGTCCACCGGCGTCGTGTCATCTACAGGTACCGTATCGTCGACTGGAGTCGTGTCGTCGTCATCAGGTGGAGCAGTAAAACACGCCGCGTTCGTAATGTTGTTCGTGTCCATCGACACTGCCCCGTTACGCGCCAGAGCGCGTCCGAGTATATCAGCACCGTTGTTCAACGTAATGCTCGTCAGGGCGAGTATATTGCCCTGAAAATCCGTATCCGTGCCGAGCGTTGCCGAGCTTCCCACTTGCCAGTAGACGTTACAGTGGGAACCCTCGTGCCCATTGATGATACTGACGGATGAATTTGAGGCTGTAGTAAGGGTGCTACCGATCTGGAATATGAATTCCGCGTTAGGATCCCCCTCAGCGTTGAGCGTCAGTTCTCCGGTTAGTTGCGCTGACGACGAAAAGAAGTAAACCCCCGGAGTGAGCGTCATTCCGCCCAGATCCTCATCCGTCAAATCCTCAGTTACAGCCCTTCCGGCAAGATCGATGTATGCAGTGGTGACATCGTTTTGCGCCTGAAGTGCGACGTCATCTGCAATATGAATCGTTCCGGGCGGCACGACAATCCCTGGCGGGAAGCCCGTGACTGAACTCCCCGGGCTTACTCCCAGGTTGCCGTTTACAACGGACGGGCCAGTATTCGTAACGGCAGAGCCCCCAAGGACAGAAAAGCTCGCCGCCGTACCCAGTAGGGTCGAATTCTGAGCGGTGCCGGTACCTGGAGCTACGACCACCGCAAATACCACGATTAGCGCGACACTGACGACGGTAACTGGCCGAAGCCATCCACTGTTTCTTGCCACGTATGAACTCCGATCGGGAGATAGGAGGGCGCTCCGTCGATGTCTCCAGACTTGTACGATTGTCAAAATACAATAACATGTACGGTGCACGCGCGCAATAGAACCTATGTACGGACGCACCAATGGACCTCTGGGTGGTTGACAGGGTGACAAGATTGTGAAGGAGTGATGAGGCCGGGGGAGAGAAAAGTCATCCGGGTAGCCACACAGAATCAGTGCACCTGATCAATCGACTTGCTACCCCCGCACCACATTCTTGGCAAGGAAGAGCAGGTTGGCCGGGCGCTCGGCCAGGCGGCGCATGAGGTACGGGTACCACTCCGGGCCGAACGGGGTGGCGATGCGCACTTTGTAGCCCTCGTCGAGCAACTCCTGCTGGTACTGGGTACGGATGCCGTAGAGCATCTGGAACTCGAACCGGTCCCTCCCAATTTCGTGCCGGGCTGCGTAGGCCTTGAAGTAGTCGATGATCCGGTCGTCGTGCGTGGCGATGCCGGCGTAGCAGGCGTTCTCCAGCAGGGTCTCTACCTGCTCGACCATCTTTCGGTCGACATCCGCCTTCTCGGGATAGGCGACACCCTCCGGCTCCAGATAGGCGCCTTTGACGATGCGCAGGTTCGGCTTCAGGGAAAGCAGGCAGGACAGATCCTCGTCCGTCCGGTAGAGGTAGGACTGCAGCACGGTGCCGACGTTTTCCAGCCCTTCTGTCCGCAGTCTGCGGTAGATCCGCAGCGTTGGGTCGACGCGGTCGGACTCTTCCATGTCGATCCGGATGAAGTTGCCGAGTGATCGAGCGTGGGTGACAATTCGCTCGACGTTGCGGTAGGCGACTTCCTCCCCAAGATCGAGCCCGAGATGGGTCAGCTTCAGCGCGATGTTGGTTCGGCATTCCTCAGCGTGGATACGGTCCAGGATGCGGATGTACTCGCTGGCGACGTCCGACGCCATGCCTTCGTCCTCGATATGCTCGCCGAGCAGAGTGGTGTTGGAATGGAACCCGCGGTCGGTCAGCGTCTTCAGGGTCTGGATGCACTCATCCAGTGTCTCCCCGGCGACGTAGTTTGCGGCTCCCATGCGCATGCCGAAACGCTGCACGCCGGCGGAGACGATCCGGTTGCTCGTTGCGAGCAGGATGCCCTTTCGAAACGCACCGTTGATCGACGACCACCGGCCGTCGGTCGGTTCGATTGCGGTTCCCTGCTTGTCGGACGCCAAACCAGTTATCCCTTCTCGGTGTTGTTCATATCCAGGTTAATGCTCTCACCCCCGTCCCCTCTCCCAATCTTGGGAGAGGGGAGAGACATTAATGAGCAAGCCGTTCCCCTTCTTCCAGCATTGGGAGAAGGGGTCAGGGGATGAGGGCGGTTACCCCACTACCTCCGAAACGGACTTCTCTTCGATGAAGTTCAGCAGGTAGTTCGGGCCGCCGGCCTTCGAGTTCGTCCCGCTCAGCTTCATCCCCGCGAACGGGTGAATGCCGACCAGCGAGCCGGTGCACTTCCGGTTGAAGTACAGATTGCCGACATCGAACTCATGGCGGGCCTGTTCCAGCTTCTCCCGGTTCCGGGAGTAAACCGACCCGGTCAGGCCGTACTCGGAATCGTTCGCGATGTCCAGCGCGTGCTGATAGTCGTTCGCTTTCACCAGCGCGACGACCGGGCCAAAGATCTCCTCGCAGGCGATCCGGGCCTTGGGATCGACATCACCGAAGATCGTCGGTTCGATGTAGAATCCGCGTTCTCCAAAGATCTTGTTGCCGCCGTGAAGCAGGTTGCCCTCGCCTTTGCCGACCTCGATGTAGTCCAGGATTTGCTGGTACTGCTTCTC
>SKKR01000509.1 GCA_007123655.1 Thermomicrobiaceae bacterium | reverse complement strand
CGAGGAAAGCGCGATACCAATATTCCGCGTCACACCCTCACCGAACGCACGGCTGGCGTCCAACGCAAATACGGCAAGGGCATCAGGCTCAAGGTGAGATGATCTCAAAGCACAACCTTATCCAACATTGATTTGTCTACACCGGTTCTCGCTGGCGTTGACTTCTCACGGTATGGGAGCGACCCGTGTGCTCCCGCGGGAGGGGACAAGCCCCTCCCCTACCGGCTGTCAATGATTCCAGGAACCGGTCTAGTGTGCGTCCTGATGACCAGAAGCGCCTGACGAAAGTTCAGGCGAGACCTCTACACTGTCAAAAAGACGACGAGCCTCATCATCCTCAACCGCGTCGAAATGTCGATAGAACTGTCCCACCGCCCAGAATTGTTCCGGTTGATGGAGACAGACAACGTCATCAGCCTCCGACCTTAGCTCGCGGATGGTGTGCGACGGCCCGACTGGGACGGCGAAGCAAACATAGCGCGCTCCCGCAGTTTTCGCGGCGCGAATTGCCGCGATTGCCGTAGCTCCAGTTGCAACGCCGTCGTCGACAACGATCACGTTTCGGCCTCTCAGCGCAGGCCGTCTGTTTCCGTCGAACTGTTCTTCTCTTCGACGTGCCTCGGCTTGCTGACTCCGAATTTCGTTCTCGATGTACTGCTCACTTGCGCCGACACCTCGTGCGAGGGGCTCGTCGAGTACATATGCTCCATTCGCACTAACGGCCCCGATTGCCAGTTCCGGGTTACCCGGCGCGCCAAGCTTTCGTGCGACGATCACGCCAACCTCGGCGTGCGGCAAATGGCGAGCGACGGTTACCGCGATCGGAATCCCGCCTCTTGGGATGCCAAGTATCACTGGATTCGAAAGGTTAAGACGCTCGAGGCGCTCGCTGAGCTCTCGCGCGGCGTGCTCTCGATTTGTGAAATAGGTCATAGCAGTCCTCGCTGTTTGCGTTTCCGGACTAACTCCTGAGATCGGGATTTCATCCTTCACGACTGCATATGATGAACCAGTCAACATTACGATCTGACTTCGAGTTACAACCCACAGGGCCAGCGCCTGATTAACGAGTACGCACATGTCTACCACTATCAGACGTAAACGATAACTAAACAGTTGAAGCGCAACCCTCCAGGCTAACAAAAGCGTGTCAACCGCAGCCTGCTCGACTCGTTGGATGGGGTTGACTGTCGCCAAATTGTACCCGCCAGCACCCGGTCGAACTTGTTATCCCAATTAGTATCGGGGGAAAGAACGGCGTCGCCCCTCAACATCGACTCGTAACGTTCCTTTAACGAAGGGCCCGCGCATGACAATGCCGCTGGCGCGCCCCCGTTGGCATTCTGAGTAAATGCGGGTGCTTACCCCCTTTAACCTGGCCCAAAGGCGCTCCGGCGGGTCACCGACGATGTCACGTCAAGGAGCTTCTTCATGCCGCTGGTCAGGCTCGCTGATCTCGCAGTCGCCGCGCTAACCGGAAGTACCTATGATCTTCGGCCGGTCGTTTCGAGGTTCAGGCTACCGGCCTCTCGAATCAGACCGGTACGATCGACAGGATCTTGCTATGTCGCGGGAGAATGAACCCCGAATTTCGCTAACCGAGTTGAAGTTCGACCCGTATTCGCCGTCCGAGATGGCGGGCCGGGCACAGACAGTTGGCGAGGCCAAGGCACGGCTCGACTTCGTCAACCTGCTCACGCTGGCCGTTCTCGAGGGCGCGTTCATCGCGCTCCGAGCGCAGCTCGCAACGATCGCCGGAATCGATTCGACACTCGGCTGGGGACCGACCCGAATCCTTGTCGGCGCGGTGTTTTAGGTGGGGTTGATTCTACTGGTCATCGACGGCGCAGAACTCTTCACCGGGAACACACTGATTATCATGGCCTGGTTCGGCCGGCGCGTTACGAGCTAGCAACTCGCGCGAAACTGGATAGTTGCGTACGCCGGCAATTTCGTTGGGGTATTGGCGACGGTTGGCCTGAACTTTCTCGCGGGTCATTGGGCCTTCGGAAGCAACAGCGTGGGCGAGGCAGCTTTCTCGATCGCGAACGCGAAGGTCGGACTTTCCTTTACGTCTGCCGTGCTGCTCGGAATTCTCTGCAACGCGATGGTCAATCTCGCCGTTTGGCTCTGTCTCAGCGCCCGGAGCAACATCGACAAGTTCTCCGCGATCATCCCGGTTATCGGAGGCTTCGTCGCGTCGGGGTTCGAGCACTCGATCGCAAACATGTACTTCATCCCGATGGGCATCCTGTTGAAAGAAAACCCGGGCGCCGTTGCTGCATCCGGTCTGAACGTGGACGCGATGGCGAACTTGACCTGGAGCGGGTTTCTGCTGGACGACCTTCTCCCGGTGACGATCGGGAACATCATCGGTGGCGCGATGATGGTGGCGGCGCTCTACGGGCTCGTCTACCTTCGACCGAGGCCGGCATCCTGATTGGCTGATCGGTTTGACGGTTATCGCCGTGGTGGAAATTCACCAGCTGATTCACCATCGACCAGTATCGCCCCCAGATGAATCTCCGGGCGACCTTCCGTTGCTGATACGCAGAAGGTAACCAGGTTTGCCACGACGCTGTAACGACCAGGCAATCGATCGTTCTGATTCTGTCGTTTCTTCACGGATACAGTAAGTGCGTATCGCGCGCGGGCGAGCGATACCGTGATCGTTCAATCGCAAACGGGCCACAGGAGTTGACTTATGTCCAGATCCATCTGCTGGTTCGACGAGTTCTGCACAGAAGACATTCCAATTGGGGAGCGTTCGCCCGTCCCGACCTGTCGCAACGAGCGAGTGCGATGTTATGGGTAGCCGGGCTGGTGAAGCCAAGGCAGGTGACGGCCTCGTGATACCCCTGCTGTTCCCCGGTCCGCTCATCTGGAACCGTCTGGAAATGGTCCGTAACCTGCCCTTTCAGAAGCTGGTCTAGCACCAACTTGCGACTGAGGACCGACGACTCGTCGCCGCATCTCCGAGCCTTTTTCCGGCGGTTTACGGACACTACTTCTACGGGTACCCTGCTACATGGGCCGACCTGGGGCGGACCGATAGCCGACACCGTTCACGTCTGGCACTCGGATGATGTCGTCCAGATAGGTCCCTGACTATTGCTATGGCAAGAGTAGATCAGGAACTTGCACGGGCGGGACGTGAGGGAGCAGGGAAGAGGAGACTACGACGAAGCGAGAACCACCGCGTAGGATGGTTAGAGAGAAATCAACCATTCCATGGCGGGGGTGCTCGTCTATGCAGTCTATCAGGGTGGGGCGTGTCGCGATCAACGATATGACGGCGGTTGCAATGCAGATAGTCAGTCGAGGAACGTCCGGCTGAATCGGTAGGTGAGACGCCTGGAAGTGGCGCAGATGTCCCGGGAAGCGAAGAGCCGGCTGCGGTGGATAGAAGATTACGCTCGGCATCACAATGCGACCGTTACCGCCCGCCGTTTCGGCATCAGTCGGCGGACATTCTACGTTTGGTACCGCCGCTACGATCCGAATGATCTGTCGAGACTGGAAAGCCGCTCCAGTCGCCCGCACCGGGTGCGCACACGGACGTGGACGATCGACCACATCCTGGCCGTCAAGGAGCTTCGCGAGCGCTATCCGCGCTGGGGCAAAGACAAACTGGTGGTGTTGCTGCGGGAGCAGGGCATGGTGCTGTCAACGTCGATGGTTGGCCGCATCCTGCGCTATCTGAAGACGAGCAGGCAACTTGTCGAACCGGTTCGGGCAATGGTGGTCGGAAACGACGAACTGCTCGTCCGCATGCGACCCGGAAACCACGCGCCTATCAGGCGATCGCGCCCGGCGACATCGTCCAGGTCGACACGATGGATCTGCGTCCGGTGCCAGGGACGATCCTCAAGCACTTCACCGCCCACGATGTCGTCAGCCGCTACAACGTCGTCGCGATTCGGTCCCAGGCCACGGCTCGTAGCGCCCACCGCTTCCTTGCGCAGCTGCTGATGGCATTTCCCTTTGCCGTTCGGGCAACCCAGGTCGATGGCAGCAGTGAGTTCTTGGCCGAGTTCGAAGAAGCATGCGCCCAGCACGACATCAAGCTCCTTGTCTTGCCACCCCGGAGTCCGAAACTCAATTGCGGCGTCGAGCGTGTGCATCGCACCCATCACGAAGGATTCTACGAATGCTGCTGGGCCGAACCGACAGTAGCAGAATACCAATCGGCGCTGGCGAGCCGAGAATGCATTGCCATTAGCGAAGGCACTAACCCGGCAAATGGGCGGAAAGATCAAGTACCGGAAGATGGGATCAGAGGATGAGTAAACGCGCCAACGGAGAGGGATCAATCTACGAGCGCGACGATGGCAAGCACGTCGTCTGGTTCTCCTACCGTGACCCATCCGGTAAGCTCCGGCGCGTCAAACGGGTTGCGGCTAACAGGACTCAGGCCCGCGAGAAACTGCGGGAACTCCAGAAGCACCACGAAGCCGGTATAGACCTAAGCTCCAGCGATCTGACCCTCTCCACGTACCTGACCCGCTGGTTGGAAGATAGCGTCCGGCCATCGGTTCGTCCACGAACCTATGAGAACTACGAAGGCATCGTCCGGGTGCGGATCATCCCGCACATCGGCGGCGTGAAAGTCCGCAAACTGACCCCGGTCGCGATTCAGAAGATGTATATCGATCTCGCCGAGTCGGGTTTATCGGCTCGGAGTATCCAGCATACGCACCGTGTTCTCCATAAGGCGCTGAAACTCGCACTCCGGCAAGGGATGATTGCCCGGAATCAATGTGAGGCCGTTGATCCCCCGAGAGCGCAGG
>SKKR01000084.1 GCA_007123655.1 Thermomicrobiaceae bacterium | reverse complement strand
CCCTCGGTCGCTTCCATCTCGGAGATGCCGGTCTCGCACCGCGGGCACCAGGGCATGACGTCCTCGCCCCGGTAGATCCAGCCATTCTCGTGGCAGACCTTCAGGAAGTGCCAGATCGTGTAGTTGTTCTCGTCGGACATGGTGTAGTAGGAATTGTCCCAGTCCATGAAGTTGCCTAGCCGCTTGGTCTGCTCGGTCTGGATATGCGCGTAGGTGTATACGCGCTCCTTGCACCGTTCCACAAACTCGGCGATCCCATAGTTCTCGATGTCCTGTTTCGAGTTGAACCCGAGTTCCTTCTCAACCTCGACTTCTACCCAGAGACCCTGACAGTCGAACCCGTTCTGATAGCGCTGTTTGTAGCCCAGCATCGTGAAGAAGCGCTGGTAGAAATCCTTATAGGTTCGCCCCCAGGCGTGGTGAACGCCCATGGGATTATTCGCGGTTATCGGCCCGTCGATGAACGACCACTTCTGATCTGATGCATCGTTTCGCGTCAGGTACTCGTCTACGATGCCGTCGCGATACCACCAATCGAGCGTCTGTCGCTCCATTGCGGGGAAGTCGACCCGGGACGAAACGGATTTGAACATCGGTTCGCTCCTTCAGCATGTATTCGCAAATTCCGCGTTGCCGGGAAGAGGCTGTCCTCCCGATAATCTTCGTGTTACCTGGTACGAGCGGTCGTTTAGCCCTGATGGATCAGCGTATTCGTCCGGTGAAACGACACCGCACCAGAAAACCCCGCCCTCGCAATGAGGACGGGGTTACCGCGGTACCACCTCAGTTGGCCTGAACTCAGTCAGACCCACTCACGGGACAGCGTAACTCGTCGAGCGATCAATGGCTATCCCTGCCGCGATAACGGGCGGAACCCGGTCATCTCTACTGGGGCGGTGCGTCGCCCGTTCTGATGACGGCTCGGGAATGATGTTCCGCAACCGTCTCTGGCCCCCGGCTCACACCATATCCGGAGTCGCTACGCCGGCCCGACTGCGTACCTGTTTCCGTCGTCGCCGTTTCACCGATTTCGCAACGTTTACATTACCAACTGGCGGTGTTTACGTCAATGTAGCTAGATTCGCCGTCCCCTGGATCTGACCCAGAAGAACTCCACCAGGAACGCAAGCAGGATCGCGCCGAGAAGCGCCGGTATCAACGCGATGCCGCCGATGGACGGGCCGAGGTCTCCGAGAATCCAGCCCCCAATCCAGCTTCCGACCAGCCCGGCCACCACCGCGCCGAGCAACCCGTAGGGAAGATCCCCGGGAACGATTCGGTCGGCGATGTATCCCACGACTCCCGCGACTACCAGCGTAATCAGGAGCCCTACGAGGCTAACAGTGATCCAGATCGCGATCAGGACGATCACCAGTATCGCCAGCAGTACAAGGATAGCTGTCATTGATTCGTTCCCTTCCCGCTTGTCACCAACCTGTGCGCGCAAGCCGGACCTGAACAGATCTGTCTTGCGCCAGCACGCTTAACCCGCACTTCATGTTTCACATTTAAGCTCTGATTCAGGACGATTGGGCCGCTGTAGGCGGCTTCGGTATTTGCGAGACTTCGGCTACGGGCACGCGCTCTTGCAGCGTGCTGGGAGAATAGTCGACGACCGGTAACAACGCAACGGCGCGACCGTCTCTCGCTACCGCACCACGTCGTCGCACCTGGGGGACTATATGAACGCTACTCGGCATGCATTCCGCATCCCGCGCGGACTCACGAACGCCATCCGTATCATCTGCATATCCGGGTTGCTGGCAACATCATTCGTCTACATCACACAACCCGAACAGGCTCGCGCAGATCAGGAAGAGTTTCAGCAAGCGCTGGACCGCATCAACACCTATCGCTCCTGGATCGGTATCGGTCCGCTCCAGATGAATGATTCGCTGATGGCCGCGGCACAGTCCCATGCTGATTATTACGCGCTCAACGACGGAAACATGCCCGGGCTACACAACCAGACTCCCGGCGCACCCGGATTCACCGGGGCAACGATGTCTGATCGGGCCTCGAACTTCGGCTATGAAGGCTCGATTAACGAGAACATCGGACTCAGCGGTTCCATGCTCTCCACGGTGGACTGGTCGATCGCCACGATCAATCACCGGCTCACCCTGATTGACCCACGGTACACGGACATCGGGTTCGGCGCGGTGAGCACCGAATCCGGCGGAATGGAGACGATCAAGCTCGGAACCAGAAACTGGTCTCACTCCGTGGAGCCGGAGTGGCAGGCGTGGCCGGTCGATGGAACGACGAATACCGGTCTCCAGTATCTCGGTTCCGCACCAAGCCCATTCAGCGGCGTCCCCTATCCGGTGGGATACCCGGTGACGCTGAAATACCACGGTCCGGGTAACGTTCAGTTCACCTCGGCAGAACTTCAGGCCAACGGATCGAGCGTTCCGATTCTGGCGGAGACGGGCGACGGGTGGCTCACCCGCAACACGATGATGATCCTTGCTGTCGACCCGCTGCAACCAAACACCACCTACAACGTGGCAGTCCAGGCAACGGTGGACGGCGCTCCCGTGTCACACGCGTGGTCCTTCCAGACGGGAGATTCGAACGCGGCTCGCCCGCAGCATCCTTCCGGACCCGCGGATGGAGGGGCAGGCAGCCAGCAGGTTCCTCCGGATGAGGAACCGGGTGAGCCCTCGAATCCGGAAACCACGCTGCCGGACGGGGTTGAAGATCTCAACCAGGCTTTTCAACACGTCTGGGCGTCCGCGGACGAACCGGTCACGAACGGATCCGCGGACCGGACCTGGCTCTGGGGACCTGACACGTTCCGCTTTGCGCACGAGCACTATGTCGACTCACCGGGTGGTGAGCGAGCCGTGGCCTACTTCGACAAGAGTCGCATGGAAATCAACGACCCCGGCGGGGACCCATCCTCTGACTGGTACGTCACGAACGGATTACTGGTCCGTGACATGATCAGCGGCTCGATTCACGTCGGCGACAATGAGTTCCAGGACCACGAACCTGCCCAGATCGCCGTTGCCGGCGACGACCTGGAGGACAACCCGGACGCGCCAACGTATGCCAGTTTCTTCGAACACTCGATCGCCAACGACGATCACCGAGAGCCGGACCGAACCGGCGAACCGGTGTCCACGTACCTGGCGGCAAACGGAGTGGTCGATCACATCGACACGCCACCTGCCGACGTTATGTACAGCTACTACGACGAGACAACCGGGTTCAACGTCGCGAATGTCTTCTTTGACTGGATCTCATCGGCGGAGCACTACGAATGGATCTACGCGGTCGGTCATCCGATCACGGATCCGTACTGGATATTCACGAGCGTTGACGGTGAGCCGCAGTGGGTACTGGCTCAGGCGTTCCAGCGCCGGTTGCTGACCTTCACTCCAGGCAACGATCCGGGCTGGCAGCTTGAGATGGGCAATGTTGGACGCCACTACTACGAGTGGCGCTACGGTGAGTCTCCGCCCGGCTACTGATACTAACCAAATGGAATCGGATGAACCGGGAGGGCCAGTCGCCCTCCCGCTGCTGCGCCATATCGTGTTAAGGTTCACGATGATACCGGTGACCAATTGAGCAGCCGGACCGAATCGTAGCCTGAACGCAGTTTCCTCTGGAGGCGCACATGACCGGACAGACACAAACCGAAGCATTCGCGAAAGCACGTCAGAGATTCGAGGATCTGTTCACGCGGACTGACGATCCGACGGACCTCAACGAAGGTGTCTGCGAGATCCTGAATACCGAACTCCCCTGGCATGCCTGGGTTGGCATCTATCTGGTGGATGGGTCAGACCTTGTCCTGGATGCCTGGCGAGGGCCGGCTGCGACCGAGCATACCCGGATTCCGATCGGCTACGGACTTTGCGGCTGGGCCGCGGAGCACGGCGAATCGATCGTGGTCGATGATGTCAGCAAGGATGATCGTTACCTGCAGTGCTTCAGTCATACGAAATCGGAAGTCGTCGTGCCAATCATGCACGACGGCGAAGTGCTTGGCGAAATCGACGTCGACGGGGATGAAATCGGCGCATTCGGGGACGAGGACCGGGCCCTGCTCGAAGAGGTGGCCGGAAGGCTCGGCGAACGGATCGTTGCCGCACGGTAGAGCGAATCCGGTGGCCCGGAACATGCGCCGGACACCAGCAGGCCACCGTGGGTTCCACGGTGCTCCAGGTCCCACAACACCTGGTACACCAACCCACCACCCTTGCGGACGGACGCGGTTCGCGTCCGTCCATCGTCTCCCCTTCATTTCAATGTTACTCGCGAGTCCGCTTCGTGATCGAGCGAAAGGGCCTTCGCGATGAGAGCCGGATGATCGGTCGCGATGGCGTCGACACCGGCGTCCGCAAGCCAGCGAGCCCTTGAAGGGTCATTCACCGTCCAGCAGAACACACTGTAGCCACTCCATCGGAGAAACCGAACCAGCCACGGATTGATCAGCCGGTGGTTGAGCATAAACCGGTCTGCCAGCGCCAGACCGGCATGGAGTGGCAACTGCGCGGGCAGGGTCGGTCGGAGCATCTCCGCCGCGATCGTCGCGTGCGGTTCCCGGCCCAGCCAGGGAACGACGAGACCGCGAGACAGGCCGATCCGGAATTCCGGCGCAAGCAGTTTGATGCGCCGCAAGGCCAAAGCGTCCCGACCGGAGACCACAAGGCCATCTGGTAGATCGCGGGATCGCAGCATCGTGACGAGTTCCCGCTCGAACCCTGCGCCTTTGACGTCCACATTTAGCGGTATCGTTTCACCGAAGCGATCCAGAAACTCTTCAAATAACATCAACGAT
>SKKR01000528.1 GCA_007123655.1 Thermomicrobiaceae bacterium | reverse complement strand
GGCCCCACGAAGGGGCCTGGTAAGTGCGAGGCGAGTAACCTGTTCTGCTCGTGCTGCGTGCATCCAGAAACGCTCCATTAACGCAAAAACCCCGTCCCTCGAAGGGACGGGTTAACATACCCGCGGTACCACCCTTGTTGATTCTCGGCTGGTCGAGAATCCACTCGGAGCGTGCTATCGGACGCTACCCGGCCGGAACTACTGGCCTGCTTCACTCCGGCTGCTCAGGGACGAGTTCGCGATCCCGCTGATCTGCCGGGCTCTCACCGTTTCCCGACTCGCTGCGCCAGATGGATCGCTACTACTTCCCATCGTCGCGGTCATTCGATTGTGAGCAATCTATCAAAATTCTGTAGGTGATGTCAAGCGGGAGCTTGTCAGCCTGATCACTCGACCCTGTCAAATGCCCCAGTTGCGTCACGGGACTGGACGTTTCATCATCGATTCATGAACAATTGCCGGTGTTTCGACCGTCAGAGATTCCCGGGACAGGCGTTTCGAATGGAATCATCGCATCACGAACGCCGGACGTCCCCGGATCACGGATGATTCCGATCCCCGCCATTTACCGGTGAGGGTTGTGGAAGCTGCGCTTCAGCCACCGAGGGGCGAAACCCATTATGGATCACATGCCGGAGTCTCCGGGCGCAACCGAGTATCTAGACGCATTGCCGGATGCGATACTGCTACTTGATTCCTCGCTCGTGATTCGCTGGATGAATCAGGCCGCCGTCCACCTCTTCGGCCAACGGATCGATCCCTCGGATATGCCTTCGATCGACGCTGTGATTCCAGAACGGCACAGGAACACCCTCCGCACGTGCGCGAAGGACGTGCTGGAAGATCACCAGCATGACCGGCAGATGGAGATCTCGGCGATCCGAGCGGATGGGTCAGAACTCGTGGCCGCAATCGGGCTCAGCCATCTGAACACGAGCGGCGAGCCACGCCTTCTGGTCTCGATCAGAGACATATCATCTCATCGTCTGATCGAGTCGGAACTGCGAACCAATCAGGTGTTACTCGCCGAGGCCCAGCGCCTTGCCCAGCTCGGAAGCTGGCGGTGGGACCTCTCCCGCAACTTGATCACCTGGTCCAATGAACTCTACCGGATCTGGGGCGTCACGAAATCAGAGGTGCCGATCGACTTCGAATCCTACCTGAGCATGATTCATCCCGACGACCGAGACCGCGTTCATCGGACAATAACCGGGGCCATCGAACGGCAGGAGTCGTTCGAGATCGAGCACCGGATCGTGAGGCCGGACGGGATGGTCAGGCTGATCTACGGTCACGGGGATTGCGCACGTGACAGTGACGGGAACGTCACGTCGATGATCGGGACCGCGCAGGACATCACCGAGCGGAAAGCAAACGAGGCGCAGGCATTTCAGCTGGCACTGGAACAGGCAGCGCGGCAGGAAGCCGAGCGCTCCCGCGAGCGGTTTCGTTACCTGGCCGAGGTGAGCGAGGCCCTCTCAGCGTCACTCGATTACCAGGCAACGATCGACTCGCTCATCGACTTGATCGTCCCGCGATTCGCCGACTGGTGCAGCATCAATGCTCTGGAAGAGGACGGAACGATCAACCGAATCGCAGTTGCCCACCGGGATCCGAAAAAGCTCCGCATTCTCGAGTCGGTTCGGGAAAAGGGTTACCTGCCGCATGATGATCCCACGCACCCGCTGACCAGAGCGTTGCGAGAAGGACGCCCGGAGCTGTACGAGGTAGTATCGGATCAGATGCTGGAGCGCATGGTTCGCAATCCCGAGCACCTTGAACTCGCGCGCCAACTCGCTCCTGTCTCCTACATGCTCGTGCCGCTTGTGGCGCGAGGGAAAGCGTTCGGCGTGGTGACATTCGGAACGTCTGACTCCGGCCGGAAGTACACAGAAGACGACCTTCATCTGGCCACTGAGGTCACCCATCGCGCCGCGGTCGGGCTCGACAACGCCATCCTCTTCAAGGAGACGCAGAATGCAGCCCGAGCCCGGGAAGAGTTTGTCTCGCTCGTCTCCCATGAACTCAAGACCCCGCTCACCGTGATCAAGGGGTACATGCAAGTTTTGGAGCGATATCTTGATCGCCCGGAATGGGATCGCGAACGAATCAGGAAAACCGGCACGCGATTGTCCACGCAGGTTGAGCGGCTCGAACTCCTCGTCGCCGACATTCTGGACGTTTCACGTATCCAGCGGGGACGGCTGGAACTCAATGTGGAAGAGAGCGTGGAACTCACCGAACTCGCCCGCGAAGTGATGGCCCGGTTTGACGATGCCATCGAACGGCAGCCCGACCACCAGATGCGCGTGATCGCCGAGCAGCCGGTTACCGGTCACTGGGACCCGCTGCGGCTGGACCAGGTATTCTCCAATCTGCTGTCCAATGCCCTGAAATACTCGCCGCACGGAGGGACGATCGAGGTCGAGATCTCGCGAAATGGGGCCGAGGCACTGATCGAGGTACGCGATGAGGGCGTCGGGATTGAACGGGAAGAACTGTCGCAGCTGTTCCAGCCGTTCCAGCGTGGAAAAGGAGCCACGAGAGGTATCAGCGGCACCGGTCTCGGCCTGTACATCACGCGCCAGATCGTCGAACAACACGGCGGATCGATCCGCGCGCAGTCAGGATCCGAGATCTCGACGACATTCGAGATTCGGCTGCCGATCGACGCCAGATCAGACGAATCCGATCAGGCCGCTTCCGGCTGAGGTCGATTCAGGTGTGATGTACAATTCACGGGTGCGGGCGGCGGAATTCGAACGCCGGACGACTTCATTAGATCGTGCATGCCCCCGTAGTTCAGGGGATAGAACGGCGGCCTTCTAAGCCGCATGTCGCAGGTTCGAGTCCTGCCGGGGGCACCAGCGCCTCTCCGATTGACCCGTTTCACACCGGTCAGTTGGTCGCGACCTGTTTTTTCCGCTGAATCTTCTCCATCGCTTTGCCTTTGGCCAGCTCATCGACCACTTTGTCCAGGTAGCGAATCTCCCGCATCAATGGCTCTTCGATCTCTTCTATGCGAACACCGCATATCACGCCTTTGATCAGCGAACGCGAGGGATTCAGCTGTGGGGCCTCCGCGAAGAAGGTCTCGAAGTCTGACTCCTTTTCCAGTTGCATGTCCAGCGCTTCCTGGGACTAGCCCGTCAACCATCGGATGATTTCATCGAGTTCAGCCTTCGTTCGCCCCTTCTTCTCCACCTTGGCGACATAGTGAGGATAAACGCTGGCAACGCTCGTCTTATAGATCTTTTCGGTGGACATGATTCAACTGCTCCAGTCGGTATCGCTGCATTCCGGTGCTCAAAAAGTTAGCACGCGAATAATTTCCGAGTCAACTCCTTCAGGTGCAAGCGCCGGTCGACGCTTGACCGGGCGCGGTGCGTTCGGCATGCTTTCCACGTTGACTGCCAGCAACGCCGTGATTATGCACCTTCGGTTACAGGAGTTCAGCGTGCGGGTAACCCTTCTCTATTTCGCGGTTGTGCGTGAGATCGTCGGTCACGCTCGCGAGACTCGCGAGCTTTCGCCCGGAACGACAGTCGGTCAGTTGCTCGAGCTGGTTTCGACCGACCATCCGAACATCGCCCGGATGCGGCCGTCCCTGATGTTCATGGTCAATGAGGAGTACGCCGCGCCAGAGCAGCAAGTCCAGGACGGCGACGAGATCGCGCTCATTCCGCCCGTTTCCGGCGGTGAATCTCCGAGTCCCTTCAGGGTCACAGGCGAACCGATCTCGGAGTCAGATGTCACCGGCATCGTACAGGACCCCGGCGCCGGGGCAATCGTCACGTTTCTCGGCACCGTGCGCGATAACGCGCGCGGGCGCACCGTTCTGAACCTGGAGTACGAAGCCTATCCCCCGGCCGCGGAACGGATGCTCCGTCAGATTGGCGATGAGATCGAGGAGCGTTGGGGAATCACGAACTGTGCGATCATCCATCGCTACGGGCATTTGAACGTTGGAGAGGCCAGTGTGGCCATCGGGATCGCTTCCACGCACCGCGCGGATGCCTTCGACGCCTGCCGGTATGCGATCGATCGCATCAAAGAGATCGTGCCGATCTGGAAGAAGGAGTACTACGAGGGCGGCGAGACCTGGATCGGCAGCGAGGCTGATTACCAGGCGGCGTTCGGCGCAAGCGTGTCCGCCCACTCTGACGTTTCGCAACCGCGGGATTAACGGGAACACGGACCCCGCGAAGTCGGGGCCCGTGCTTTCAGTTCCGCAGTTTCCGCGGTCTAGACTTCCTCTCCGATGTTTTTCATCATCGAGAATTCCTGAGACGAGATAGCCAGGTGAATATCATCACCGTCATACGTGCTGATCAGATCTCCCGGAAGTTTTTTCTGCTTCTTAAAGATCAGCCCATGCTCGATTATGAAGGTCTCAACCTGACCGTCCGACTTGAAGTCGAACTCGGTTACGTTCCCCAGTTTCGAACCGGTAGCGTCCTTGACCGTCATCCCCTGGTTGATCGGTGCTCGCCCCTCCGGCGGTGGAGCGCTCTCCGGGGTCGTGCTTCCGGGCCCTGTCGCCGCGGTCAATTGACTCCGCGCGACAACCCCGACCAGTCCGCCGTTTTCGTCCAGGACCGGCACTTGCTCGATGTTGATGTCTCCACCGATCCCGGCGTAGACGTCCTCGACTGATTGCCCTTGCCTGGCCACCGGGAAATCACGCTCCATGAAAGACGAAACCGGGTTCTCGAGTTCCTCGGTGCTCGCCTTCAACAAGTTGTTACGCCGGATAAGGCCGAGCACCTGGTTGTTATCGACGACCAGGAGCGATC
>SKKR01000172.1 GCA_007123655.1 Thermomicrobiaceae bacterium | reverse complement strand
TCTCTTCGAAGAGCCGCTGACCGGCAACGTCCGAGATGGTGAACTGGAACCTGTCTTCCGCGGCCAGGTTGGCGTCGATGATCAAGCCGTCACGGTCCACCGTGATGATCGGATCCGGGGTTAGATCCAGGTATGCCTGGTGAGGAGCGCTTCCGTCTGATGGCGATTCCAGGCCGGCCAGCGTTCCGGCCACAACGCCTGCCAGTGAATGGAAGCATTCCTCAGTGGAACCTTCCGATCTCCAGGAGTCTGAACCGCCGGCAATCAACGTTGCGCAGTCCGAGACCTGTGCCAGGAGCCAGTAACGCCCGTCATCGTCCAGCACTGGCGTGACGCGACCGTGTTCCTCGTGACGATTCCGGTGTTCGACCTGAGGCGGGTTCATCAGTCGGGAACATGTCTCGTCGTGCAATGGAACGTCGTCGTCACCGATAATCCGTGTCGCGCCGTCGCGCGTCTGAACCGCCACCCAGACCCCTTCGCATCCAAGCGAAAGCCGTCCGAGACGCAGCGCTTCTCGAAGCGACCGGTGCAGGTGGTCTGAATTGGGCACGGCGTTGTCGAAGTTCGACACGCTTCGCTCCGGTGGAGTCGTCATTGGCCTGGTGAATGCTTTCCGCTCAGCCCGTTCTGAATCGAAATCCCGGCGAACCCGGTCTTCTTATGTCCGGTTCCCTGGGAACTTCGATTCTATCCCATGCGGACAAGCGGACCAGGTTATCTCGTGGTCGCTACTCGAAAGCAGCGTCGTCGTCGAGCGGCCAGATCGGCCTGCGGACACGCTCGAACCGCAAGCGGCCGAGGTCCGATCCGGTGATCCCTGGACCTTCGACAAGCACGACCCGCTCCGCGATTGGTTCAAACGACGCTCGAAAGTGCCCTTTACCCTTGAGAGCTATCACGCGAAGCTCGGTCGGCTCGATACCGTGTCGTCGGAAAATGTTGAGATCGATCGGTGTTTCCGCGTGTTCGGTAACCAGAACCTGAACTCCATCACAGCGCAGTACTGCGCTCCGGCCGAGGTTTACGCTCACTCCGGCGTGCATTGGCCCCTGATTGACGAACTGGCCGTCGCTCAGCGTCTGGACGTAACCTCTGACGTCGATCGGTTCGCCGTGAAGGTCGTCAGTCTTGCCGCCCAGCGACAGCTCGACCTGGGTTCCAGGGCCGGCTTCAAGACAGAATCTCACTGTCTCCGGGTCCCTGATAATTGCGACCGCGGCGTTGCGAACTCGTTGCGTCAGGAGAAATCGAAGTAGCTCCGCGCTATCCCCCGGGCCGCCGGTCCATGGGTTGTCACCGATGTCGACCAGGACGAGCGGGCCGCGCTTCATCCCGGCGATCGCGTCAGCGGCCTCGTCCCACGACGAGACGCCACCAAGGAACTCCTCGCGCCGGCTCCAGCAGAAGCCCGCGAGATCGTTCGCCAGCGTATGCGCCAGTGACTCGTCGCCGTTCGTCGTCACGATCACGCTGACGCCGCCTTCTTCGACATCCGCCGGCGGAAACCCTCCTGCGACGGTCACATTGAGCACTTCGGGTGTATCTTCGAGCCGATGGACCCGCTCGAAAATCGCGTGCATTGGATCCGTCGCAGTCGTCATATTCTGCGATGTCGGCATCATCGGTGGCTTGACGAGTGCCGACACCGGATTCCAGTCCTCGTTAATAATCCGGACGATCGCCTGGCCGGCCTCCATTCCCCGCTCGCGCTGATCGACGTGCGGGTAGGTGTCGAACCCGATCAGGAGATCGGCTTGCTGGACCATCTGCTGGCTGATATTGGCGTGGAGATCGAGCGTTGCCACGATCGGGACATTAGGACCTGCCGCTTGCTGGACGCGCCGGAGAATGTATCCGTCCGCGTCGTCAACGTGCTCGGCAACCATTGCCCCGTGCAGCCCGAGCAGGATTCCGTCGATCTGTCCGGCCGAGGCGATTCCGTCGACGAGTTCCTGCAGCAGCGTTTCCAGTGCGTGTTCGGTCACCATTCCAGACGGTGTTGCCCAGACGGCGATCACCGGGATGAGTTCGAACCCGAGCGCGTCGGCGGCGTCCTGAAAGCCGGCGATAGGCGTGGCGGTGTCTCGCAGCACCTGCAGGATCTCCTCCCCGCGGTGAATCCCGGAGCGCTCGAACGCGGCAAGGTCGGTTGGAACCACGCTGAACCGGTTGGTTTCGTGCGAGAGCTCTGCGGCAATTACTCGCACCGTCATGCCTCCGGCTGGAACGGCGGCAGGCCGAGCATCTCCCTGGTTTCGGCCGGTGTCGCCACCGGACGTTCCATCTCCCTGCACAATCGGGAAACTCGGGCGACGAGCTGCTGGTTGCTTTCCGCCAGCACCCGGTAGGAGTAGTAGATGTTGTCCTCCAGCCCGGTGCGGGGGTGTCCACCCATCGCGATCGCGATCGCGTTCATCGGCAACTGGTGACGTCCGATCGCGCAGACAGACCATCGGGAGTTTTCCGGAAGCTCGTTGATCATCAGATTCAGGTGGTGCATCGTTGCCGGGGCACCTCCCCGAATGCCGAGCACGAACTGGAACCAGTACGGCGGTTCAATGAGACCTTTATCGATGATCCGCTTGGCGTTTTCGATCATGCCGGTATCGAAGCATTCGATCTCTGGCTTGACGCCGTACTCCTGCATGTCACGGGCGAGTCGTTCCAGGAACTGCGGTGAGTTGACGAACACGCCGTCTCCGAAATTGATGGATCCGCAATCGTACGAGGCAATCTCCGGGCGAACCGTAACCGGGGCGGCCCGTTCGTCTTCGGTAAGCCTGCCGACGCGGCCGCCGGTGGACATGTTGATGATCAGATCGCAGCCCGGTTCCGATCGAATGAGCTCTTTGACTTTCGCGTAGCGGTCCGGGTCGCAGGTGGCGAGCTGTTCGTCGTCCCGCACGTGGACGTGCAGGATGGAGGCGCCCTCTTTCCAGCTCGCGATGGCCTGCTCGGCGATCTCCTCTTCAGTAATCGGCACATAGGGAGTCTGCTCACGGCTGGTGATGCCGCCGGTCGTCGCGACAGAGATGATCGCCTTATCCATGGGACGGGTTCCTCCTCACACGTGGCTTCGCGGAATCGGGTTGACGGGGCCATCTTAGCGGTGGGAGGCAAGGCGAGCAACCGGCCTGTGGCATGCCTCTAGCACGATATGCTCATGACCTGATATACTCGGTTCCAGATAGGGCGGTATTCAGCCGCCAGGGAGAGGTGAGAGGAACGCGTACGATGTTTCAGCGCCTGCGAAGTATGTTTTTGTGGAACGCCCATCACCGGATCCACCACGATCAGGTCCGGAACACTTACGGATCGATTGCGACCCGTGAATACATGGGCGAGCGGGCCCGACGGGAGTTCGACAGCGCACTATGCCGGGTCAGCCTCCGGCTTTAGAAGAGGGCTTGACGGTATCACGATATCGTGATATAGTAGTACACGTGAGTTTGAGAGCGACGCGCGATAGCGCAGTTGACACGAGAGGAAGCGATTGAATGTTTGGAATGAACCGCGTCAAGAGGATGTTCTCCGGCGCAACTGCCTTCACCGGCGACGTCACCTTTGAGAACTATTACGGCTCGATCCTTCGTGATCGGCAGGAAGGCGGCCCGAGCGCGCAGGAAGCTCGCCGGGACTTCGAGAACATCCGGCAGACGGTCAGCCGTATTACCGTCTACTAGGACAATCGTGTCCGCCGGCCGGCCACACCCGGCGGGACGGACCGTTTCAAGGGATCCTCAACTCCCACCCATCACCCGGACCCGGCAAACCACCGGGTCCTTTTCCTTGTCTCTGAGAATAGAAAAACCTGAAGTTCAGCGGTGACAGGTGACTCAGTCGAGCCAGATCGGGTTTGACCATGCCCGGCGGCCGGCGTCGTCGACGATCGTGACCCGGCAGTAGTCCTCCTGAAACTGGTGGAGCGGGAACCGGTACCCGGTCATCGCCGCACCGTGAGCTGATTCGAATCGGGCGCCCGGCCCGATCACCTTTATCGCGTTGACCGGGGAGCAACGGACGACCAGTTCGCTCCTGTCGCTGTTCAACGCGATATCGTGGAACAGGGGTCCCTGGCTGCTGTAGAAGTGTCCCTGCTTGAGCGCCTCCAGAAGCGCGTCTGGTTCGTTCTCCTCGGTCTTGACCATTGTCCAGGTTCCGTGCGTGTCCGGGTATGCCTCCCGGAAGTGGGCGTCGTCCGCGCCGAACGTGCTCAGCCGCCTGCCGCCCGCCAGGACGAGATCGGCGATATGCCAGCTTTCGCCGCGGTCGCTGTCGGCGGCGCATCCGTGATTGAACACCTCGATGGCGTGGGCATGCCGGACCCGTTCAATGTCCTCAGTGGTCATCCCGTACCAGGCGGGATGAGCGATCCCGATGAACGCTCCCGCCTCCCAGGCTTTTCTGGCCAGTTCGGGCCCGTCATCCTCTGGATTGGGCCTGGGGAAGTCGAGGGGAAGTCCAAGAGCGAGAAGATGCCACGGCTCGCCGTTTTCCAGTGAGGGCGCATGAAGCTCCGCGCCGATGAGCGTTGTGAAGTCTTCGGACCGGTGACACCTGGTGTCGGTGATGGGATAGCCGTACTCCCGCAGAAAATGGTCTGTTACCGCAACGAAATCGTAGTTGTTCATCCGGTAGGCGGTTATCGCCTGGTCCAGCGAAACCTCGCCGTCGGACGCGTCCGTGTGCATGTGAATGTTTCCGCGGAGAAACCGTCCGGGCTTGTCGAACGGGAGGTTGTGCATGCGGCGTTGTCTCCATCTCATCGTGCATCCGGTCACATATTTCGCCGCAGCCAAGCTTAACAAACCGGTCTGGCCAGTCCATCACCATCATG
>SKKR01000257.1 GCA_007123655.1 Thermomicrobiaceae bacterium | reverse complement strand
GTCCCGGTCGTCGCGGTCACCGGGGACGAGGCGGCGGTACGACAAACGCAGCAGCTTGTCGGAGAGGATTGTGCAGGTGCCGTCGTCAAATACGGGCTGGGGCGTCATTCAGCGAAGCACATGCACCCGTCGAAGGCGTCTGAGTTGATCGAAGCGGCCGCGAAGGATGGCGTATCCCGGGCCGGCCAGATCCAGCCGTTCAAACCCCGCTTCCCCTCAACGGTAACCGTACGCGTCGAGAACGCCTCCCGCGCTGACGACATGCAACTCGTTCCGGGGACGGATCGTCCGGACGGGGATACCATTTCCTACGAGGCACGCAATGGCAAGCATTTGATGGAGCATTTCCTGGCGATGCTGGCCTGTACGTAGGAGGGGTGCCGGCTACTCCGGAGTATCAACCAGCCCGTGGCGGAGGGCGTAGGCGATCACTTGCGCCCGGTTCTGCACGTGCAGCTTGTCCAGAATATTCCGCAGGTGGTATTTGATGGTGTTCTCGCTGACCACCAGGCGCTCTGCCAGCTCGCGGTTCGATGTGATTCCCTGCACCAGCAGCTCGAGCACTTCACGCTCACGCTCGGTCAGCGTCGTCGCAGTGCGTTCCTCGCGCGGCTCTTCGGGTTTGGCGAACTCCCGGAGCACCTTGCGGGCAAGTCCCGGCGTCAGCGCGGGCTCGCCGCGGGTAACGCCATCCAGCAACTCGAAAAACTGGCTGGCTTCCAGGTTCTTGGGGATGAACCCCTGTGCGCCGGATTTGATTGCCTCGAAGAGGTCAGCATCGTCTTCTGACGCGGTGACGACCACCACTTTCGTCTCCGACTTGTCAGCAACGAGCACACGGGTAGCGTCCAGCCCGCCCATTTCCGGCATGGTCAGGTCCATCAGCACGATGTCCGGCCGGAAGTATCGCGCCATCTCAACAGCCTGTTTGCCGTTCTGGGCCTCGGCGACGACCTCCACCCCACGTGCCTCCAGCAGACTCTTCAGCCCGTCCCGAAAGAGGAGGTGGTCGTCAGCGATCAGTACCCGCACTTTCGACTCCCGTCGCCTGTCCGGGTCGCACCTGCGCCGGCAGGAACCCGGTTACGACTGTGCCCTTACCGCGCGCGGAATCGATCTCCAGCCAGCCGCCCACCGCCGCGGCGCGCTCCCGCATAATGGACAGACCGAACCGCGGAATGGATCGGCGCTCGAACGCGTCCGGATCGAACCCGGTGCCGTCATCGGCTATACGCACCAGCACGCCATCGTGCTGTTCGTGAACCTCGACCGTCGCACGGGACGCGCCGGCATGCTTGCGAACGTTGGAGAGCGCTTCCTGCACGATCCGTAGTAATTGTAGTTCGGCGATGGCGGAGAGCGCATCCGCCGCGCGGCCGGAGTATTCGATCGTCAGATCCACCTGCAGTCCAGTCTGGTCCTGCCAGCGTTCGATGAAATCAGAGATCGCGCCAATGACGCCCTGCTCGAGTTCGCTCGCCGTGCGCAGCCCGAGAATCCCTTCCCGCACATCAGCATAGGCTTCCCTCGCGGCCTGAGAAAGCTGCTGCAGGTGCTCCCGACCGCGATCCGTGTTGCCATCATTCAGAAACTGATCTGCCGCCTGTGCCTTGGTGTTGACGTAACCGAGTAACTGCGCCAGGCTGTCGTGCATTTCCCTGGCGATCCGCTCCCGTTCCTCGGCGATCGCCATCGCCTGCACCTGTCGGTGGAGCCGTGCGTTATCGATCGCCAGCGCCGCCTGCGTCGCGAACCGCTCCAGCGTATCCTCGTCGGTGCTCGTGAACGATGATCCCTCGATCTTCTCGGTAAGGTAGAGATTTCCCACAATGCGATCCAGCACTAGAATTGGAACCGCAAGCAGGCTCTTCATCACCGGATGGTGTTCCGGAAACCCCGCCGAGTCCGGATGCTTCGCCAGATCATTCAGCCTGAGCCGCTCACCCTGGTTGAGCACCAGGCCAAGCAGCCCTCGACCTTCGGGAATCGGGCCGATTCGCTCCCGTTGTTCACGGGAGATTCCCGAGGTCAGAAACGCCTCGATCTTGCCGTCTTCCCCGATCAGGGAGAGTGCGCCGTACCTGGCGCCGACGAGTTCTCTCGCCTGGTCGACCACCTTCTGGAGGACGACTTCCAGTTCAAGAGCGCTCGTTATGTCAAGTCCTGCCTGATGCAGAAGCCAGAGCTCACGGTTCTGCTGGGCCAGCTGTTCCTGCATCTGGCCGGTCACCGTGAAAACGGTTTCGGCGAACAGATAGATCCCGATGAACACGATGACCAGCAGGATCGCGTACAACACCCAGCCATTGACCAGCCCCGGGAGCAGAAACTGGCGGGCAAGCTCAAGGAGAACCAGAAACAGCAACGGCGCAAGGATGGTCAGCCGTTTCAGCCGTGGCAGGCTGCCGGGATGACGTGAAATCTGCAGTTGTGCCGTACGATTACGGATCCACCGCAGCATGCAATGCCTCGCTCAAGGCGGTTTCCAGCCTGTCCCGAGAATACCGCGTGCTCTGGCGTTTCACCACATCCATACGGGTAGGTCTATACGACCGCCCGGCACGACCGGCCGCGATTCGCTAGGATTCCCCCGTTGAGGACGTACGCACCATCGGAGATGGTTCCTGTTGGACGGTTCAGCAGCACATCAGTCGACAGTGGCAGGCTCCAGCCGTCCCTGGCTGAACGATCCGTGGGCGCATCTCTGGGTGCTCGGGCTCTTCCTGGTCTTCACGATCCTCATGACCTGGCCGCTTGTCCGGTCCTTGAACGACACACTGGTGAGCTGGGGAGACCCGGTCTTTCAGGCCTGGACAATCGCCTGGAACGTCCACGCGCTCGGGTCCAACCCGCTCGATATCTTCAACGCGAACGTCCTGTATCCCTACCGGAATACGCTCGCCTACTCGGATCACCTGTTCGGGCAGACCGCCATTGTCGCCCCGATCATGGTAATCACGGACAATCCGATCCTGGTGGACAACATCTCCAGGATCATCGCGCTTACCCTGACGGGATTCTTCACCTACCTGCTGATTTACGATCTGACCGGCAGCCGGGTGGCCGGAATCGTCGCCGGGTTCGCCTATGCGTTCATTCCGAACCGGATGGCCCACATCGAGCACCTGAACATTCTGACCGCGCAATACCTGCCGCTCATCCTGCTCGCGGCGCGGCGAGCTTTGCTCCAGAGATCGACTGGATGGGCGCTTGTGCTTGGCGTCGCGCTATTCGTTCAAGGCCTCTCCGGGGTCTATTTTCTGTATTTTTCGGGAATCCTGCTACTCGTCGTCTTCACCGCGTACCTGCTCTGGGACCGCAGCCGGGATGCGCTGGTCATCAGCGCGAAGATGATTGGAATCTGCGCCGTCGCGGCGGTGTTGCTGGTGCCAACGCTCTGGCCGTACCAGGTCGTGAGCCAGGACCTCGGGATCGAGCGAACGCCGGAGGACGTGCGCCTTTGGAGCGCAGCCCGGAGCGATTATCTGTCAGTCCATCCGAACAACAGGATGTATGGCGATATTCTGGCGCCGCGCCATCACCGGCATCTGGAACAGGACCTCTTCCCCGGTGTGCTCCTCGTTCTGCTTGCCACGGCCGGACTCTTCTACCGGCGCCTGGGCTGGGAGCGCTGGATGCTCGCCGGGCTTGCCGCGTTCGCGTTCCTGCTCAGTTTCGGCATCGTGTTCACCCTGTTCGGACGGGAGTTCACCAACCCATACCGCCTGTTCTACGAGATCGTGCCGGGATTCCGGGCGATCCGGGTCGCCGCCCGCTTCGGCGGACATCTGATGACGCTCGGGCTTGCCGGGCTCGCCGGGATGGGGGTCGCGCTGATCACCCAGCAGGTTCAGGCCAGATTGCCGGATGTCCGTTTGAGGCAGATAGCCATTACTGCAGTTGGCGCGCTGCTGATCGTGATCCTTGCGGTCGAATACGCCCACGACATGGATCTGCCGCCGGCGCTACCCAGTTCGCTGGAGGAAATCGACAGGCCGGACTACGAATGGCTGGCGGAGAACCCTGCTCCGACGATCGAGCTGCCGATGGGCGAAGGTGATGTGGCGTCTGCCTGGCCGAACTTCTGGTCAACGATGCACTGGAACGACGTCGTTAATGGCTACAGCGCGATCGCACCACCCTCCTATTATCTGTTCCGGGACAGGATGGACCGGTTCCCCGGAGAGAACACGGTCGAGATCCTGCAGGGCATGGGGGTGAGAAACGTCGTCTATCATACCGAACCGGGAG
Organism: Thermomicrobiaceae bacterium; assembly: GCA_007123655.1. GTDB lineage: Bacteria > Chloroflexota > Chloroflexia > Thermomicrobiales > Thermomicrobiaceae > SLMJ01. The sequence goes on along the minus strand of SKKR01000257.1, from coordinate 599 downwards.
TCGGACCAGGAGAGGACCCGCTTCCGGACGCCGTGCGGCAACTGCCGGAGTTCACCGAACATGTCGGCTATCCGGACTTCGTCTGGAGACTGGACGAGGACCCCTGGATGTGGCGACTGGTGGACGCCCTGCCGGATGGCGAACCCATCGATTTACCACTCTTTCAGGAAGACCTGCCATTGTTCGGGATGCTTGCGGCAATCCTCCAGCGTGAATCGCATACGGTCTACGGAGAGGGCGCGCTCGACTACTGGGACATTCCGGACGCGCCGCCGGATATCTGCTACGTCATCATACCGGCGGACCGGAGCCCGGAAGGCGCTCGATACGCAGACGTCACGGAGGTCCTGACCGACGGGCCGCTCACCCTCTACCGCGTGGAAGGCTGTGACGATGTACCCAGCTGAGATTCTCGCCCGGAAGAATTATTCGGATCGCTGGAGCGGGCCGGTCTCCGGCGACGGGACAACACGTGAGTAGTCCGCGGTTCTGGGTCGGCCTGGCCGTCAGCCTCGTCTTTCTCTTCCTGGCGTTTCGTGGCCAGGACTTCAGCGAGATCGAATCCGCGCTCCGGCCCTTCGGCGGCTCCATCGAAGAGG
>SKKR01000059.1 GCA_007123655.1 Thermomicrobiaceae bacterium | reverse complement strand
GGATACGGCATCTGGGGTCTGGCCGCGCTCACGATCTTTGTCAGCATGGTGGATCTGCCGTACCGGCTGGCGCGGACCACCGCCTCGCTGTTCGGTGTCGCCGGGTTGTTCGCGGTGCTGGGAGCCGTTGGGTTTGTGGTCGGAAGCAGCCTGCTGGAGCTGGGCGTTCTGTTCTCCGGGATCGTGTTCCTGCCGACGCTGATCGGGACCGCCGTATTGCTGCATCAGGTCGCGAGCGGGCTCGACGTCTACCGAGAGGAGCGAACGTCGGAGCAAATGGTTGCGGCCTAGCGAGATGAGGCGGTTGCCGGGTGCTCCCGGTCCCACTGATACCTGCGGAAGAACGTCACGCCGGCAATGCCGATCGCCAGCAGCGTCATGGCACAGAAGAGGAACCCAGCGCCAAGAAACGCGCCGACACTCGTGAGGATGCCCCGGCCGACCCCTTCGCCGATCGCGAGCACGATCTCCTCGCCGTCCGATCCGTCCGCGTACTCCGCCGTGATCAGGTAGGTACCGGGCCGGTCAACGTCGAACCGCCGGATCGATTCCCCGGCGCGATCCCAGAGATCGTAGTTGGTGCTGAAGCCGGCCGATCGCACCGGGATGTCGGCGCCATCGTCGACACGCTCGATTTCGATCCGGAGATTCGGCGGCGTCGAACCGGTCGAGTAATCCACTCCGCCTACGGTACTTTCGTATTCGTAAAAGATCGTATATGTCCCGGTCTCGCTTAGTTCTAACTCCTGACTCCCCGGGACAACCACGCGTTCCAGGTCCGACCCGAGCCTGATAATCCCCAGCGCGAAGACCACGACCAGGGCGATCCCGCCGATGATGCCGATCCCGAACACGACAACCGAGATCAGATAGCCGATCCGGGTTGGGCCGTTCCTCTGTAACGCCATGTGCTATGTTTCCTTACGCTGGACGTGAGTCGTTCGATGGGAACAGCGGGTGCTCTCACACTCGAACGCCCGCCGTGTCTCATCTCAGGAACGGACAATCGCAGACTATCCAATAGTGACACAGTGCTTCTGATTTCGTCGAACGAAACAGGTTATCCCGGACTCCCGCACGATTGAACGTTCACCCGGAAGGGCATCGAATGATTGTCCACATCGATCAAACTGACTCCCCGGCGGGCCCGGTCTCCTTCGCTGTGAATTCCGTGGGCGAACTGGTGCGTCTGAGTTTCCTGGATGGCGATTACCCGCTGACGATGGGCGAAGAACTCGCCAGGGATGGATTCGAGATCCGGCCGGCATCGACCCGGTCCGCAATTGTCCGGGATCAACTCGAGGCGTATACCAGGGGAGAACTCCTGCGGTTCGACATCCCGGTGGCGCCCGCCGGCACGGAGTGGCAGCGACGCGTCTGGCGCGCGCTGATGGAGATTCCGTTCGGCGAGACGCGGTCCTACGGAGAGATTGCCAGTGAGGTGTGCACGATCCGGGCGTCCAGAGCGGTCGGGCGTGCGAACGCTAGCAACCCTATCCCTCTCGTTATCCCCTGTCACCGCGTGATCGGCGCAAACGGAGCACTGACCGGATTCGGCGGAGGTCTGCATCTCAAGAAGGCCCTGCTGGAGCACGAGCAACGTATCATTCAGAGCATGGAAAACGCCCCGGCCGGGACTCAGCGCACGCTCCTCCCGGCTGGTTGAGCCGACCGCGACTCGCCGGATTCCGCCGTTCGTTCTTCCACAGAGCCCGCAGTTTCCGATTCTCACACTTCTCTCATGAACTTCTCACCATCCGTCTGCGCGTCCGTCGTACGCTGATGCCACAGGTCCGGCCGGACCCTGGTTGACGGAACGATCACACGACGGATCAGTGCAGAATAGGAGCGTCTGATGCACGCGATATTTGTTCTTATCGACTCCACCGCGAAACCGGCCGATATTCAGGGGCCGCTGCAGGAGTTCGCGAATGCCCTGAAGGTTCGCGACGGCCTGATCATGAAGTCATGGATCACGCGGGACGGCGAAATCGGCGGGTTCTACCTGTTCACGGATCAGACCTCCGCTGAGCGCTATGTAGCCGAGATGCTTGCTCCTGCGGTGGAAGCGCAGGAACCGTTCTCCAACCTGCGGGTGGAGCACTTCGAGGTCCTCGAGGAACTCAGTGCGGTGACCGGCAGCCCGGTCGCCACGCCGCTTGCTGGCTGAACGTCGGAGTCGCGGCACCGTCAACCGGTAATGCCGCCGGCGTAACGGTGCCGTTCTCTTGTTGTTGTCCTGTACGTACCGAGTTCAGAAACGCGCTTGTGCACCGAACTCTCGTCCATACGGGATGCGCGACTGGGAGCGTGCAGATGAGACAGCGATTTGGGGACCTGATCGCGGAACAGGCGAGCCGCGGACTGATGGGAAGAGAAACCGAGCTCCGGCGTCTCCTCCAGCTCCCTGAGCAGGAGAAGCCGCTGGTGATGCTCGTTCACGGCCTGGGTGGCGTCGGCAAATCAAGCCTTCTCGCGGCGTACGCGGAGCACGCGCGAGCACGAGGTTGTCTCGTTGTCGCACTGGATTCCCGGAATATCGAACCAACCGCTCGTTCCTTCATCCGGGAACTCGGGAACGCGGTCGGCGGCGAGCTTACCAGCGTGAGAGAGGCTGCCGACCGCTTGCAGTCGTTCGATCAACCTGTCGTTCTCCTGCTGGACACGTACGAAGTGTTCCGAACAATGGACACCTGGCTTCGACAAACCTTCGTGCCGCAGATGCCGCTGAATGTGCGGCTGGTCCTTGCCGGCCGGGAGCCGCCCGTTTCCGGCTGGTTTCTGACCCCGGGTTGGCAGGGACTTGTCCAGGAGCTAAGGCTACAACCTCTCGATGATGCCAGCGCCGAGGGATTACTGATGCAGGCGGGATTCAGCGCCGAGCACGCTCATCGCGTAAATCGCGTCACCAGGGGTCACCCACTGGCGATCAAGCTGGCGACCGCGGTTGCCGACCAGGGCGGGAGCGTTGACGTTGACTCCGCCGCAAGCTCTCGCATTGCCGACGAACTGGCGAGACTCTATCTCGACGACATCGACGACGCGTTAACGCGCCAAACGCTCGAAGCAGCGTCCCTCGTTCGGTCGGTGAACGAGGCATTGCTTGCCGCGATTCTCCCGGAGCTAGCGCCTCGCGATGCCTTCGAACGTTTGAGAACCCTGCCGTTCGTGGAGTCAAGCCGGGACGGACTGCACGTGCACGAGGTGGTTCAGCGGGCGGTCGCGACGGCGTTGCGCACCAGGGACCCCGATCGCTATCGCCGGTGTCGCCGCGCGGCGTGGCGTCATCTGCGTGCGCAGGCACGAACAACTCCCGCCCAGGATCTCTGGCGCTATACCGCGGATCTTCTCTATATTCTGGAGAATCCGATTGTACGAGAGTCGTTCTTCCCGAGCGGCGCGCACGTCTACGCGGTTGAACCGGCACGGCCGGATGACGTGCCGTCGATCCTCGGTATTAGCGCACGTCATGAACCGGAGACGGCAACCCACCTGCTCCGCGTGCAGTGCGAAAGCCAACTCGGAACGGTGTGGGTGATCCGTGATCCGGACAGTGCGGTCGCCGGATACTTCACTCCGTTCGTCCCGGACAGCGTGAGCACCGCGTGGATGCGCACCGACCCGCTCCTCCGGGCGTGGCTCGAACACCTCGAGCGATTCCCCGTTCCCCGGAGCCAGCGCGTCATGTTCGTCCCTCGTCTGCTGAGTGACGAGTTCGGTGAAGCGCAATCCGCGGTTCAGGCCAGCGCCTGGCTTGAGACCAAGCGGATGTATCTCGACCTCAGACCGCACCTCCGACGTGTCTACTTTGCCCAGCGGGATTTGTCGACCCCGTGGCCCGCGCTCCGCCAGCTCGGTTTCGAGCGCGTTCCGGAAGCAGACGTCGACATTGAAGGAACGGCGTTCCGGACGGCGGTCCTTGACTTCGGGGCTTCATCGGTGGATGGCTGGTTATCCAGACTGATCGCCGCGGAGCTTGGCGTCGCGGAGGATGAACAGCTGGACGTGAACTCCCGGGAACTGGTGATCGATGGTGCCCGCGTAGCATTGACACCGCTGGAGTTCTCGGTCATGCACTATCTTTACGAACGGGCAGGTACGGTTGTGCGTCGCCGGGCACTCCTCGAGGACATCTGGGGAATTGATTACGAAGGCGGCAGCAACGTTGTCGACGCGGTTGTGCGGACGTTGCGGAAGAAGCTCGGGGATTCCTCGTCGATGATCGAAACGGTTCGTGGGACCGGATACCGGTTTCGGCGCACAAACGATGGCACGAGCCAGATCAGGCGCGCCTGAGCGATGCGAGCAACCGCACGAACGTGTTCCGGTCGCCGAACCCGCCCGCTTTGGTAATCACGGTCAGCCCGGGGAAGAGGCTGGATTCCAGCCCGCCAATCGGAATTCCGGGCTCAACTTCATCCTGAAGATCGATGGCCGTGACCTGGAGTTCCTGACAGAGAGCGGCCGCGACGTCGCCGCCGGTCATAACCAGCACACCAGGGGAAACCTGCTGGAGCACGCTGAGGACGGATCCACCCAGCAGTCTCCGAACTTCGGCGGGAGAATACGACGGCCGTTGATCGTCGCGGCTGCTGACGATGACGTCCTCTCCATGCCGGAGGCGGGCGGCGACTTCCTCCACCCGGTCTGTGTCCCGCCCGGCGAGTCCTACCACACACGTTCCCGCGTCCTTCGCCGCGTCGACCTGATCGATCGTCGCCTGGTTCAGGCTTCCGGCCACAACAAGCGCCGGGCCCGAGCGCGTAACGTTGACCGTTTGTCCATGTTCCCTTCCGATCGTCTTCGCGAGCGCCCAGCTAAGCCCTCCGGCGCCGCAGAAATGGTTGATTCCTGCT
>SKKR01000409.1 GCA_007123655.1 Thermomicrobiaceae bacterium | reverse complement strand
GCCACTCAAGACCTTGTCGATGCTGAATGTCCCGACTGTGTGCCCAAAGGCTCCCGGACCGTGACCGGTAACGTCCTCTTCTACTTCGAGCACGGTACCGGCAATGACCCCGTCGGACTCGAGTACCAGCCCGTCGATCCCGGCACGGGGCATGGCGATGCTGACGTCGACGCCAGGTTGTTCGGGTTCGCTCTCTGGTGTGGACGCGTCATCCGCCGCCTCGTCGTCATTCTCAACCGCCTGCCCAGTGGGACTCGCCGAATGATCGGACCGGTCGTCGCCAGGATCTCGCTCGACACAGGCGACCAATATACCGAGCGCGATCACAGACAGGAAGCCGAACGCTCTGGTCCAACGCATGCGTGTTCTCCCCTGATAAGGAACGAGGTTCGTTCGCGTGTGTGTACTGTCATGACGATATCAATCCGGCGATTGTTCCTGGGATGCGAAGGCTGGATGGTTATTCCATGAACGGCAGTTCGACCAGTTCCCCGTTGACTGTGCCATGCGGATGCCTCACCGTGAGGCGCGTTCCGATCTCCACATCCGAACGCACAACAGCGTAGCCGATCCACTCGTTGAGGTAGTACGAACTCCGCGCTCGGGTAACGACTCCCGGCAATGATCCCCTCGGTTCAAGTGGTTCGATCGGCCAGTGCTGCTCCAGCGCAGGCAGTTCGGCGTCGGAACCGAACCGCACGCCGGCCAGCTTCCGCGCGGGACCCTGTTCCTGAACGCGCCGCAGTGCTTCTCGACCGATGAACGGCTCCTTGTCAATATCTACCGCCCGTTCCAGACGTGCTTCAAACGGAGTCAGGCCGAGCCGGTCGCCATAACGGAAATCGGTCACGCCACGCTCCATATTCGGGCCGATCATCGGCGTGATCAGCAGTCCGTGCGGCTCGCCGGCCTCGACCACGATGTCCCAGATACGCGGTGCCTGCCCGGGATCGAACGGGAAGACTTCGTATCCGAACGCACCCGTAAAACCGCTGCGGCAGATGATCACGTCAACGCCGTTCATAGCTGTTCGCGTCCAGCGGAAGAACGTTATGTCCGCGGCCTCCGGGGCGAGATCCCGCATGATCTCGTATGACCGTGGGCCCTGTACTGCAAGCGGGAAAACCTCGGTCTGCCGGATCTGGATGTCGAAATCGGTGTGTGCCGCGATCACGTTGGCCCACTGCAGGAAGTTGACCGGACCGTGCAGGATCCAGACGCAGTCCTCTTCGACGAGGAGTACCATCGCCTGACAGTAGATCTCCCCGTTCGGCTCACACACGACGGTATGGCGAGCCCGGCCAGCTTTCAGATTCTGCATTTTGCGGGTGCAGAGGTAGTCCACGAAGCGCACTGCATCCGGACCCCGGACCTCGACGCTCCGCTCCACTCCGACGTCGATCAGCACCGCGCGCTCGGTGACGGCCCGGTACTCCTCGGTCTGGCCCCGACCGTAGGAGACCGGCCAGTAGGTGTTGTTATACGGCTCGTAGAGAACTGCCCCGGCCCGTTCCGTCCGCTCGAAATACGGTGACTTGTCGATATCGACTCGCAGCACCTGTGTTCGCCGGCGTTCCGAAGTCATGGCCCATTCCTTCCTTGCCCGTGCATCTTCGAGCACGATCGTGCAAGTTCGGAACCACCGGGCGAAATCGTCTCCCTTATGGACAATGTGAGCCGAACTCCTTGTAGCCGCGCACCGGCTGCTCGTGGTATTCCCGGCAGACCTTGACCAGCATCTCCTTCGCGGCGTTGAAGAGCCGCTCCCCCTTTTCAGACGACGCGGTGTGGGGGTTGCCGTGCACACCGTTCTCTCGCTCGCGACGCCGCTCCGGGAAGCCCGTGAAATTGAGGATCTCTTCGCTGAAACCCGGTCGTTCAGGATCGGCGACCAGTCGTTCCGGATCGATCAGCGTGGGACGCAGGTAGAGCTGCAGCGAGGTCTCCCACTCCCCGCCGTGACCGATGAAGCTGGGGTCCGTGTCTGCATCGTTCTCCAGAACATCCCAGACCATCTCCCAGTAAGTGATCGGCAGCACCCAGATGTCTTCCTCTGCCAGCTTGATCGAGATCACCCGTTGAATGTCCCGGTTCCCGCCGTGGCCGTTGACCAGAATAATCCGATGGAACCCGTTGGCCCAGATGCTCCGGCAAACTTCGGTGACGAAGGCGATGAACGTTTCGACGCTCAGCGTGATCGTCCCGACGTGGCCCATGTTGTAGTGGGTCAGGCCGCACCAGACGGGCGGCGAGACGATGACCGGAAAGTCGTCGATCGCCCGGGCGGTCTCCGTTGCGAGCGCCTGGGTGTGGGCGATGTCGACGTCCATCGGGCAGTGTGGGCCGTGCTGCTCGACCGAGCCGACTGGCACGATCACGACCGGATCATGCTCGATCGCCGCTTCGAGTTCGTGTCGCCACATCTCCTGCCAGTGCGGTGTCTTGCCGCCGTTCGACTCCCGCTGCCCGCGGCCGAAGACGGAAACGTCCGAGACCATCCTGATCCTCCATTCATGTGCGAATGCTCAGGTCCGACGAAGACACAATACCGGAGGAAGAACGTTCACGGTAGAGGGAACACGGTATTCAAATGCAAGCGCCACCTGTGCCTGTGCTACCACGTCTGCGGTCGCCGGGCGAAGACCCGCCGCCAGGGCACGGTCCAGGCAACCCCGGCGGCGCCAGCAACTACCAGGGTGCCCGTCAGCAGGAAAACCGTCGAAAGTGACCACTGGCTCGCCACGACGCCGAGCAGGACCGGCCCGCCTGCCGAACCGGCCGCCGCAGCCATGCGGTAGATGCCCATCGCCGTTCCCCGGGTCCGGGTCGTCGAAATCTCCGCAATGAACGCCTGGCCGGTCGTTACGAAACCACCGAATCCGATCCCTTCCAGAGCCAGAAGGATCGTCAGCACGGCCGCGTTCGTCGACAGGCTGATTCCGATCAGGGCGATCCCCATGAGCAGAAGGGAGAACGACATGACCCCGGCCGTGGTTACCCGGTTGGAGAGTATTCCCATGGGGATTCGTGCTCCGGTGGAGGCAAACGCCCGCACCGAAAACATCGTGGCGATGAACCCGGCTCCGATAATCGCCACGTCCTGGCCGTAGAGTGGGAAGAAGTTCTGAATCGCCCCCATGAAGGCCGTGCTCTGGAGGAAGACCGCGGCAGAGGCGATCAGCAGCGGCGGGTATTTCAGGACATCCAGAAACCGGGACCGTTCGTCTACCGGTGACTCGTCTCCGGATGATCCGTCCTGGGGGTCGCTGTTCACCTGGTGAGGAAGAAATCTCAGTCCGAAGAGGAACCCCACCATCGCGATCCCGGCGCCAACCGCGTAGCTGACCGAAATACCGAACTGATCCGCGATCGGGCCGCCGATCAACGGGCCAACGGCGAATCCCAGGCCCATGGCAGTGGCATAGAGGCCGAACGCCGGACCGCGTTCCTCCCCCGAGGTCAGATCCCCCATGTACGCGGCGCCGATCCCGAACGTGAGAATGATCGCCGCGCCCATCAGCACACGTCCGGGAAACAACAGATACGGGTGATCGACGACCGCGAACGTCAGCAACGCGGCGGCCCAGACCAGCATCCCACCGAGCAGGACGGGCCGACGGCCAATGCGGTCCGAGAGCATCCCGGATGGCACCGAGGTCACCAGCGATGTCAGGCCGACGGTTGAACTGAGAAACCCGATCAACACGAGCGAGGCGCCAAGGCCCTGCGCGTAGATCGAAAACGTTGGAATGACGATGCCGCTGAGCGTATCCGCGATGAAGATGAACACGCAGAGGGAGACGACATCACGGCGGCGGAGGACTCGTTTGAACTCCCGTAGTGCCACACCTGCCCGCAGTCGATAGAGTCATGCCCGTCGCCGTCCGGCCCTTCGTGAAACGCAGTATAACGCGCGTCACGAGAGCGACCATAACGCTCGTCGATCAGTCGGACACGTGTTGTGAGTCAATGCCGTACCTTCAAGAAATGGGACGATTCATCCGGTGACCGTCGCCTCAGTTCTCGAACCCACGCGCCACCTCATGGTTGACCAGAAAACGGGGTCGGCAGCCATCGTGGACGTCGAGAAGTGACTGCGCGGCCGCCTCGGTGATTGCCGCCAGGGCTTCGTGCGTCGCGAACGCGGTGTGCGGCGTTATGAAAACGTTGTCGAGCTCCAGCAACGGGTGGTCCGGAGGCAACGGCTCCGGATCGGTTACGTCAAGCCCGGCGCCCAGGATGCGCCCCTCCCGCAAAGCCTCCGTCAAGGCATCCGTCTCAACCAGACCACCGCGCGAGGTGTTGATCAGAATCGCGGTCGGTTTCATCAGCGAGAGTTCGCGCTCCCCGACCATCCCGCTGGTCTCCGCCGTCAACTCGGTGTGAAACGTCACGAAGTCCGACGATCGCAGCAGCGTGTCCAACTCGGTGAATTCCGCACCGGTCGCAGCCTCGGTTGCCAGTTTCCGTGATCTGCCGCAGTAGAGGATTCGCATCCCGAACGCGGCTGCCCGGCGAGCCACGGCTGTGCCGATCGCGCCCATACCGACAATCCCGATCGTGGCTCCGGACACCCGGTGGCCGAAGATGACCTGGCTGTGCACGTCCTGAAACCGGCCTTCGCGGAGGTGCTGATTGTGCTCCAGCATGCGGCGGGCAATGAGCGTCATCAGACCAAAGGCGTGGTCGGCCACGTTCTCGGTGCTGAATCCCGGCGCGTTGCAGACGAGAATGCCGCGCTCCGTCGCGGCCGCGACATCAACATTGTCGTATCCGGCACCCATCGAACTGATGACCTTCAGATTCGGAGACATCTCGATGAGCTGGCGATCAACCGGGTCGATCGCGTCCACCAG
>SKKR01000364.1 GCA_007123655.1 Thermomicrobiaceae bacterium | reverse complement strand
GCTGACCAACGCGCTGATCGCCGCAGACGAAGCTGTCCGGAAAGGATCTGTTCCGGCGATGCGTGAGGCGCTGAGTGCGAGGGGCGAATCAAACGTGGCCGGAGCTTAACGCTCCGGCCACTTCGCGCGTTGCGTTTCGCGTAAATCCGTTCACCGGATCAGTCCGCAACGGCTCGTTTCAATTGACTACCCGGCTTGAAGCTCGGGCTCTTTCGCTCGGGGATCTTCATCGGAGCGCCGGTCTGCGGGTTCCGGCCCTCGCGCTCGGCGCGCTTGCTGACCCGGAACGTGCCGAAGCCAGTGATCGTTACTTCATCGCCCTTTGAGAGCGCGGATTCAATCGCATCGAACGTGGCGTTTACGACGTTCGACACCTGACTCTCAGGCTGATCGACTTCCCTGGCAACAGCTTTCACCAGATCACTCTTGCGCATTGTTTTCCCCCTCCTGATCACGCGGCATGCCGCCGCTGATGGAATGTTTCACGCACACTATAGCACAGATACCGGCAGGATCAACCGTTGCTCCTGCGTATGTACGCGCTCGATACCACTCATCCCTTCCGTCGCTGCCGTGCAGCCTCGAACAGTATCACCGATCCAGCCACCCCTGCATTAAGTGACTCCAGTGTCACCGCAAGCGGTATACCAACCGTGTCAAACGCATATCCCAGGGCCGCGTCTGAAGGCCCATTTGTCTCATTCCCAACGATCAATGCAGTGGGCGAAGACCAGTCTACATCATCATAGCGCAGATTTCCGTTTGCCACAGCGGCATAGGTGGTACAGGACGTGAGGACGGTGGGTGGGTGACTCCAGTCAAGGACCTGTATGGGAAGTTGGAAGTGACTGCCCATCCCGGCCCGCACCACCTTGGGAGAGTACGGATCAACCGTTCCCGGAGTTACAAGCATCGCGTGAGCGCCAGCGCCATGGGCTGAACGGATCAGCGTTCCCAGGTTTCCTGGATCACGGATCTGATCGGCAATAAGCAAAAGCGGAGAGGTATCGCCGACGGAAACGTCGAGGTCAGGAAAATCAGAGATCGCCAGAATACCCTGTGGTGATTCGGTATCCGCCGCGCGCTCGAGCAACTCCCGAGTAACGCTCAGTGTGTGGACACCACGGGAACGTGACGTTCGGGCCAACCCGGAGACGTCCTCGTCCGCATCGGGGACATAAAGCACCACCCGGGTATTCACCGATGAGTTCAGCAACTCGCGAACCGGGCGGAGGCCTTCAACCAGAATTGCCCGCTCTCGGTATCGCTGGCGGCGGCGATGCAGAGAACGGGCAAATTTGATCCACTGGTTGTTCGACGAAGTTACTTCGACGGTCTGGTCGACGTTGTCCGGGCCACTCAGTGCTACAACGCCTCGCGGGCAACGGTGACGATTTCACCGAACGCGTCCGGATCCCGAACCGCGAGGTCCGCGAGCATCTTCCGGTCGACTTCAACGCCGGCACGCGTCAACCCGTTGATGAGCCGGTTGTAAGGCATGCCGTTCTGGCGCGCGGCCGCGTTGATCCGCTGGATCCAGAGCTTGCGCATATCACGCTTCCGCGTCCTGCGGTCGCGGTACTGATACTGCCCGGCGCGCATCGCTGCTTCATTTGCGCGCTTGTACAGAGTGCTTCGGGTTCCCCGGTACCCCTTGGTGTAGGAAAGGGTCTTATTGTGACGTCGCTTTGTGTTCACGCCCCGCTTGACGCGTACCATCGGCCTAGACTCCCTCGTTGTAACCGAACGGCTCTCCGGACCTGGTGATCAGGAACCGTACGGCAGCTTCGCTTTGATCCGTTTTACATCTGCTGGGTTGACCTCGATCATGCGATCGAACATTCGCTTGGAGCGCTTGGATTTCTTCCGGCGCAGGTGGCTCTTGAGGCCTTTGGCCCTCATGAGCTTCCCGGTCCCGGTGATCTTGAAGCGCCGCTTGGTACCCTTATGGGTCTTCATTTTCGGCATGATGGTGCTCCCTCTGCCACTGTAATCTGCACGCTTGATGCGGGAATCTCATCGGACGCGGACATGCGACGGATTCCCGGAATAGCGTGGCGTCAACTACGCTTGATTATCCGCGGGCTGGTTGGAGGATTCGACGGTGTCACCAGCGGTCTGCCCCTCGCCGGAAGGGCTCAACAACATCACCATCGAGCGTCCTTCCATGTGCGGCTGCTGGTCAACCTGGCTGATGTCGTCCAACTGCTCACTCACACGCGTCAGCAGAGTCCGCCCAATGTCCTGGTGGGCAATCTCGCGACCCCGGAACAATACGGAGAGCTTGACCTTCGATCTGGATGATAGGAACTTGCGCGCCTGTCGCGCTTTCGTGTCAAGGTCATGGTCGTCAATCTTGGGACGCAGCCGCACTTCCTTCAGCGCCGCGGTCCGCTGCCTTCGCCGGGATTCTCGCTCCCTGCGGCTCTCCTCGTATCGGTATTTTCCGTAGTCCATCAAACGACAGACTGGGGGCGACGCGTTTGGCTGCACCTCAACGAGATCATAGCCGCGTTCCCGCGCCATCTCGAGCGCCTCACGCGTTCGCAACACGCCGACGTGTTCGCCTTCTTCATCAATCAGACGAACTTCCGGAACTCGAATGCGCTCATTTACCCGAGCGGGTCTCGATGTGCTAATCGAAGCCTCCCTGTAAAACAATACAGAGCCGCAGCAGTGCAGTGAATGCTGCGGCTTCAGCCCTTAAACCGCGCTGAATTCTAGCATACTCCCATCCGGACGGTCAATTAAGCTCGTCCCCCGGTTCACGGGCCAGAATGGTCACCTCGCCGCTGCTGAAGACTGCTTCCCATCCAGCTTCCTGGAGGTCGTCCATTGCGTCTTCAGGGTACGGCGGCCCGAGTTCGCACGCCGAGTAACCTTCGCGCTCGTGGATCCCGATATAGAGGTGAGTGACCCGGTACCGGTCAAGTATGTCACCGGCGACCGGAGCGCTTTCGTAGATCGCCCTGACGTCTTCCGCCCGGGGTGCGATCTCCGCCGCCTGGGCCCGTTGATTGCGACGCCACTGCCACTGGTGACCGTTCCAGCCAACGATCGTGGGGATGCCTGTCGCCATCGATACCCGGTTGTGCGGTAGCCCGTTGTCAGTGCCGTAGGAGCATCCCGGAGCCTCGACCAGGACTCCGATGTCGCCGCGGTTGTCGTTTAGCCAGCTGATCGCTTCGGATTCCGCGGGACTCGTTTGGGCCAGATTGTCCAGACCGGCTATTCCGCGCCATCGCTGGAAATCGTCCGACCAGCGGAACGCTGATAATGGTGCATAGACGGAGGATGCCAGCAGAACGACGGCAATGATCGACAGCGCGCCCGCGACGACCGCGCTGGAGTGAGTCCCGCGCAGCTGCCGAATCGCATCCGGCAGCAGCGCCGCGATGGTGATAGCGAGGAGTGCCCAGACCTGGAAAGAGAACTTGAACACGGTGTTCATGCGGTCGCCGAACGGATCACGAACGAAGATGAACTCGGTTGAGATCAGAACCGCGAGGACAAGGACCACGACGAGCAGCGTGAATGACCTCGGATCATTCCAGCCTCGTCGGTACGCCAGGAGCGCGAGGCCGAACGCCGGGATTCCGAGCAGTGCAACGGCCGGAGCGTCCGCTGCGATGGCCAGAACAACAAGCACGAGTGATCCGGCCGGGACCAGGACCATCCATTGCTTCTGTTCCTGGATCCCACGCTCCCGCAGAACCAGACAGAGCGCAACGACAATGACCAGTGCGAGGAATGACCCGTGCACGGTAAGGATCTCGCTTGTTGACGAACGAGACCAGTCAACATAACCGATCGACGTCCGCAGAAAATCGACCCCGGGAATCGCTCCGGCGACTCCGGGCGATTCCCCTGCCCGGTCTCCCGCCGCGGATGTGTAGTGCCAGGCAAAGGGAACTGCGGTTGCGACCGCGGAAACGGCCACCGCGGTGCCGGCGAGCAGGAGCTCTCTTGGACGATCGGACCACAGCGCTGCCACCAGCGCGAGTACGGATATCGTCACAATGACCGGCACGTCCCAGGTATTGGCGGAGTACAGGACGCCAATCCCCGCTCCGAGCGCGATTGACGCGGGAAGGTGCGCGCGGGAGTCCGCCGAAAAGCGAAGCAGCAGAAACAGGTTAACAATCAGGCCGAACGTCGCGATCATCCAGGGATACGCCAGCACATGCGGGTGCAAGTCACCGAGAATCCAGGAAAACGCGGGAAACTCGGTGATCACTGCTCTCTGTCCGTCTCCGTTGAATCCGGAGTCGTGGATCACCCGTGATGCTCCCCAGCCGACTCCTTCCCACCACCCCGCGTCGAGTGTCTCCGCCGGCGACCGCACGAACGCCCGTGCGGCGTGAAGATTCCCGCTGAACATCAACAGGAACGCCGCCAGCAGGCCGGATGCGGTAGGAAGCGCCCAGCCGGGCGTTCCGAACGCGTGGGACAGATTCGCGGCCATGCCCGCGGCGGCCACCAGGGCAAACGAGAACGTCGCCGCGAGCGCGAGATTGAAGAGTTGATCACCGGGAATCGCAGTCACATCACCGAACGCGCCGAACACGGCGTACCCGAAGTAGTAGTAGTTGATCGGCTCCCCGGCGAACCAGGGGTCCGGAACTGGAAGCTCCGGAGAGCGGATTGACGCGTTGAGGAAGGCAAGCTCCATCGGTTTCTCGGTGCCGTGGATGTCCGGGTTGAAACCTCGAAAGAGCACGTATGCGAGATACGTCGAGAGTCCGGCTGACTCGAAGACCAGAATCCTGCGCCAGCGATCTCGCGCGAACCGGGTGAGCCCGTCCCTGGTATGTCGACGAAGCAGGAACACCACGCCGATCACAACTGACGTTGCCAACATAATCCAGCCGGAGTT